>JAFAVO010000122.1 GCA_019242385.1 Gammaproteobacteria bacterium
GAGCGCGCCGAGATCGAGAATGGTGTGCTGCGCCGGCTCGGTAACGAGGGCGTCGTGGTCATCGCCAACGTGGCCGCATGTCATCCATCATCGGCTACCGCCCCAACCGCCGCCACGGCGCCCCCGGGCACGGCGGCCGGCAACCTGTCGAGTGCAGTCGCCGCCGCGGCGTCCGCGAGCCCCCCAGCCGCCACAGGCGAAGCGGCCGCGGCCTCGCGGCCCTGCACCGAAGCCGAGGCGAGCCCGGTCACCCTCTGCGCAACCATTCCCGCGAGTGCGAGCGTGAGCGAGGTTGCGCTCTTCAGCCGTCTCAGCGACTCGAGCGCGGCATGGAGCGCCAGCCGTTACCTTCCCGGGCAGGAGGTCGGTGAGGCGCGCTTTGCCGTCAGCTACTCCGAGAGCACCCCCGACGCCGGTACGCGGCAGATCTGTCAGGGCTTCGTGCACTGGTCGAGCGATCACGGGCGCACCATCCGCATGGTCGTGCGCTACGCGCTGCCGGCCTGAACCGCACCCGGTAGCGCATAATCGCCTCGCGATATATCGAGCTCGGGGGAGCTGTTGCTTACATCGCCGCCTTCGCAAGCGCCGGCGCGCTCGGCGGGCTTGCTGGTCGTGCTGGCGCTCGCGCCGCTGTGGCTGGTCGGCATGTTCGGTCGTGGACTGTGGACACCCGATGAGCCACGCGAAGCGGACATCGCCTGGCGCATGAGCCTGCAGAGCGATCGGACTTTGCCCCAGTTGGCTGACAGGCTGTTTCTCGAGAAACCGCCGCTCTCCTACTGGATGTCGGCAGGCGGCATCACGCTATTCGGTGACTCAGGGGGCGCAGCGCGCGCACCCAATTTCCTTTATGCGGTAATCGGTGTCCTCAGCGTCCTGGCCCTGGCGCTTGCGATGCAGACCGGGACGCTCGCCGCCATCATCGCCGGGCTCGTGACGATGAGCGCGCTCATCGCGTTTCGGGTGAGCGTGTGGCTCGCGCCGGATGCCTGTCTCTTTGCCGGCTGTGCGCTCGCGCTGCTCGGTGCCTGGCGCGGCTACGGCGCAGCGCCCGGTTGGCCCAAGGTGCGCGGCTACGCCCTGATGCACGTTGGCGCTGCCATCGGCTTCATGGCCAAGAGCGCGCCGGGATGGCTGGTGCCGGCGCTTGCGCTGCTCGCGTTGATCGCCTGGGAAAGGCGCTGGGTGGAGCTGCGCCGCTGGGAGCTGTATGCCGGCTTTCTCCTGCAGATTCTGATCATCGGTCCATGGCTGCTCGCCGTGGCGCACGAGGCCAACGCCGCCGAGGCACTGAGCACACTCTTCTGGCACAACCTCATGGGACGCTTCACCCCGGTCGCGTCCTCACCCGCACTCGACTACACGAGCGGCCACCACAACTCACCGGGCAAGTATCTGCGCGAGCTGCCGCTGTACCTGCTGCCCTGGACGCTCGTGGTTGCAGCCGCGCTCGTGCGCTCCTTGCCGCGCGTGCGCACGGGCGCGCCGGGCGCCACGGCCTGGCGCTTCGCACTGTGCGCGAGCCTGCCGTTTCTCGCCCTGCTGTCCGTTGCCGCCACCGCGCGCGATGTGTACGCCGCGCCTGCGCTCGTTGGCTTCGGCCTGCTCGCGGGTCTGTGGGTGCAGGAGGCGCAGGCATCCCCGAGCCGGCTCGACCAGCTCGCACTGCGCTTCAGCCGTTATCTGAGCGGGCTCATCGCCTGGGCGCTGGCGGGCGCGCTGCTCGTGTTTGCTGCGGCGGGTGAAGCACCAGAGCCACGCTCTGTCGCGATCGCGGTCCTCCTGTTGGGAGCGGCGCACTTCGCACTGTGGCGCGCGGCGCGCGCGGCCCGCCGCGGGGATTTCCCGTACAGCCTCGCCTGGATCTACAGCGGCTACGTGGCGGCAATCTGTCTCGCAGCGCTGGTGGCCCTGCCCGTCATCGACCGCTGGCAGGACCTGCCGGGCCTTGCACGGCGCATCCAGGCCGATACGGCGCACCAGTCGCTCGCGCTCCTCGACCCGGATGAGACGACTCTCGCAATGCTCGATCGTGGATATCGCACCCGCATCGCGATCCTCACCACCGCGGCGAATCCAGTGAGCACGCCGGATGCGGGCGGCGCGTCCGGTTCCCTCGTGAGCGGCACTGCATGGCGCGCCGAGCAGGTGGTGACGCGCTGGTTCCACACCGCGGGGGATGATGCGCGCGTCCTGGTGCTGCTTCCCGGCCACGCACCGGGCGCGGTCAGCGAATGGCTCGGGCGTTTGCTGCCGCTCGTTCCGCCGGGGGATGGCCTCGCGGGGGAGCTCAGCTCGGCCGGAAGCGCCAGGCTCGTGCGGCGCTACGAGCTACCGCAGGGGCGGCGCTATGCCCTGCTCGGCCCGCCAGAGCACTCGATGAACTGATCTCGAAACCGACATACGGAACTCATCCATGTCCCAATCCGAAGCTCCGCTAGCCCGCAATCTGCGCAACCGTCACATCCAGTTGATCGCGATCGGCGGCACGATCGGCGTCGGCCTGTTCCTCGGCTCTGCCAAGGCCATTCACGAGGCCGGTCCCGGACTGCTGCTCGCCTATGCGGTCGGTGGGGTGGCCATCTTCTTCATCATGCGCGCGCTCGGCGAGCTGCTCACCTATCGGCCGGTGGCCGGCTCCTTCGCCACCTACGCAGATGAGTTCTGCGGGCCGCTCCCCGGGTTCATCACCGGCTGGTCGTACTGGTTCGCCTGGGTGGTGACGGTGATGGCGGAGATCACCGCGATCGGCATCTACGTGAATTTCTGGCTGCCGCAGGTGCCGCAGTGGCTGCCGCCACTCATTGCGCTGCTCGTGCTCTACGGCGCGAACCTGCTCGCGGTGCGCGTCTTCGGCGAGCTCGAGTTCTGGTTCGCGCTCATCAAGGTTGTGACCATCGTCGCGCTGATTCTCGGCGGCCTGCTCGTCATCCTCTTGCATGTCGGCCCGCTCGGCCCGAGCGCACGCTTCTCGAATCTCTGGTCGCACGGTGGCTTCCTGCCCGCCGGGATGGTCGCCGTGCTGCTGTCGCTGCAGATCGTGATGTTTGCCTACGAGGGCGTGGAGCTGATCGGAGTGACGGCGGGCGAGGCGGAAAATCCTGCGGTGGTGTTGCCCCGCGCCACCAACGGCATCATCGTCCGCATCCTGATCTTCTATCTGGGCGCGCTGCTGATCATCATGGCGCTCGTGCCCTGGACCGAGCTCGACCCGAAGGTGAGCCCGTTCGTCGCCGTGTTCGGCAAGCTCGGAGTCATCGGCGCAGCGAGCATCATCAATCTGGTGGTCATCACCGCCGCCGCCTCATCCTGCAACAGCGGACTGTTCAGCACCGGACGCATGCTGTGGACGCTGGCGCAGCGCGGCCAGGCTCCGCGCGCCTTCGCGGCGCTGAACGCGCGCCAGGTACCGGCCGCCGGCATCCACGCCTCGGCCGCGGTAATGCTGATCGGGGTCGCGCTCAATTACCTGGTACCCGAGCGCGTGTTCACGATCGTCACCAGCGTCGCGCTGATCGGCACGCTCTGGACCTGGGGAATCATCCTGATCTCCCACGCCAACTATCGGCGCGCGGTCGCCGCCGGACGAGCCCGCGCGGCCCCATTCCGCATGCCCGGCGCACCGCTCGCCAACTGGCTGGTGCTCGCCTTCCTGGTGCTGGTCGCGGTGCTGTTGGCGAAACGGCCCGACACGCGCGTGGCGCTCTATGTCGCACCGTTCTGGTTCGGGCTGCTGCTGGCCGGCTACGCGCTCTGGCGCGCGCCTGCGGCCGCCGCGCGCACTACGTGAGCTCGCCGCTGATGAGACCGCCGCCATCGACCACTATGCTCTGCCCAGTGATGAACCTGCCGGCACGCGCGGCCAGCATGACGGCGATACCTGCAACATCCTCGGGCTCGCCGATCCGCCGCAGCGGATAGCGGCGCGCCAGGGCCGCCTCGCGCTGCGGATCGGCCCACAGCGCTTTGGCGAAGTGCGTGCGGATGACCCCGGGTGCGATGCAGTTCACGCGCACGTTGCGGGGTCCCCACTCGACCGCCAGATTCCGTGCGAGCTGCATGTCCGCCGCCTTGGAGAGGGCATAGGCGCCGAGCAGACTGGTGCCGGAGAAACCGGCGACCGAGGAAATGATGATCACCACACCGTCGCTGCGCTCGGCCATGCCCGGCAGGACGAGGTTGCACAGCCAGATGTTGCTGTAGAGATTGGTATGAATCACCTTCTCGAGCGCTTCGTCCTTGATCGAGATGGAGGGACCGAAGTGCGGATTGGTCGCCGCGTTGCACACGAGGATGTCGATCCGGCCCCAGCGGGCGATCGTTGCATCGACGAGCGCCTCGAGCTCTTCCTTGTGGCCGACGTGGGCCGGGTGTGCGAAGGCTGTGCCGCCGGCGGCAGCGATCTCGGCAACCACGGCCGCGCAGCTCTCTGCCTTGCGGCTCGAGATCACCACGCGCGCCCCATGCAGCGCCATGTGCATGGCGATGGCCTTGCCGATACCCCGGCTCGAGCCAGTGACGATGGCCACTTTGTTTGAGAGGTCGAACAGGCTCATGCGCGACTCCGTGAGTGGGCGCGGGAGAATGACCGCTGCAGGTATAACTCAGCAGGGCCGGCCGCGGCCAGCCGCCTCAGGGCGTGCGCCCGGGACGATCAGCCGCACGTACGCTCAGCTGCAGGAAAGATGCAGGTTAGTCGCAAGGCGCACCCGCTCCTGGGCACTGATCGCCCAGAGTCCATTGCAGATGCCGCAATGCGCCTCGATGGGTTGATTCCGACTGAGAAGTTGCGAGAGCCTGCGCGAGCTGTATCCCGCCTGGGCGCGCGTATCGCTGCAGGT
>JAFAVO010000308.1 GCA_019242385.1 Gammaproteobacteria bacterium
CCTGGTCGATGAGGAGTACGAGGCGATCCAGCGCCAGAGCATCACCTTCATGATGGAAGATCCGCGCACCATCCGCCGGGCGCTGGATGTGATGTGGGTGGTGCGGGCACTCGAGCGCATCGGCGATCACGCCAAGAACATCAGCGAGTACGTCATCTACATGGTCCATGGCAAGGACATCCGGCATACCTCGCTCGATGATGTGGAACGCGAGCTGCGTGGCGGCACCGACGCTCCGGCCACGGCCGCACCGCCCGCGTCGGCCTGAGCCCGCCACGCTTGCCAGGAACCCCTCAGCGGCTCTCCGCGCCGCGACTCGTCAATCTGGTCTGCTTCGCGCTGTGCGCCGCGCTCATCGGCTATGCGCTCTACTCCCAGACGTACCTCGGGCTCGAGCCCTGCCCGCTGTGCATATTTCAGCGCATCGGCATTGCGCTGCTCGGTGTGGCCTTTCTCGCCGCGGGCTTGCATCACCCGCGTGGCTGGGGCCGCTATGTGTACGCCATCGCCATCGGCGCCCTCGCGCTCGCGACGGCGCTGATCGCCGCGCGCCACCTGTACGTGCAGAGCCTGCCGCCCGGCTCGCTCCCCTCCTGCGGCGCACCGCTCTCGGTGCTGCTGAAGTTCACACCGCTGTGGCAAGTGGTACGCAAGGTGCTGACCGGCAGCGGCGAGTGCAGCGAAGTGAACTGGCGCTTCCTCGGGCTCGCGATGCCGGGCTGGGTGCTCCTGTGGGCGCTCGCCCTCGGCATCGCCGGAGTACTCGCCAATCTGCGCGGTCGGGACGCCGGAGGCCGCGTCGGCTGAGCCGCTAAGTCAGCAAGCGCCGCAGTAGGTTGCCATACATCTGGTGCAGCGCTTCGATATCGCCGACCCGCACGCACTCATTGGCCTTGTGAATGGTCGCGTTCACGACCCCGAGCTCGACCACCTGGGCGCCGAGTGGCGCGATGAAGCGCCCATCGGACGTGCCGCCGCTGGTGGAGAGCCTGGGGCGAGCTCCCGTGACCTCGGCGACGGCCTCCGCGACCGCGTCAGAAAGCACGCCGGCAGCGGTGTAGAAAGGCTCCCCCGAAACGTGCCATTCGAGGCTGTAGCGCACCTGGTGGCGGCGCAGGATCTCCTCGACCGTGTGCTTGAGACCCTCGAGGGTCTGCACCGGCGAGTAGCGCAGGTTGAAGCGCGCCTTCAGCTCTCCGGGTATGACGTTGGGGGCGCCGGTGCCGGCGTTCAGATTGGACACCTGAAAGCTGGTCGGCTGGAAATGCGCGGTGCCTTCATCCCACCTGCGGGCGATGAGCTCCGCGAGCGCGGGTGCGAATGCGTGCAGCGGATTGTCCGCAAGCTGCGGGTAGGCGATATGGCCCTGCACGCCGTGGACGGTCAGCCGTCCGCTGAGTGAACCCCGCCGGCCGACCTTGACCGTGTCTCCGATGGAGACTTCGCTGGAAGGCTCGCCGATGAGGCACCAGTCGATGCGCTCGCCGCGCGCGCGCAGCAGCTCGACGACGCGACGGGTGCCATCGATCGAGGCGCCCTCCTCATCGCTCGTGATCAGAAATGCGATCGAGCCGGCATGTACGGGGTGCCTGCGGAGGAATTCCTCCGTCGCGGTCACCATGGCCGCGAGCCCGCTCTTCATGTCCGCAGCGCCGCGGCCATAGAGCACCCCATCCCGGACCTCGGGCACGAAGGGGTCGCTGTGCCACTCGCCGAGCGGCCCGGTAGGCACGACGTCGGTATGCCCGGCGAAGCAGAACAGGGGCGAGGCTGCGCCGCGTCGCGCCCAGAGATTCGTCACCTCACCGAAGGGAAGCGGCTCGATGCGGAAGCCGATACGGGCGAGGCGCTCGGACAGCACGGACTGGCAGCCCTCGTCGGCGGGCGTCAGGGACCGCCGGGCGATCAGATTCTTTGTTAGTTCAAAGGCTTGAGACATGCGCGTCTTATACGGCCTCGACTGCAGCGCGGCAACCGTCCGTCACGTCACGGCCCTGTAAAGTCACGCGGCAACACTATGTCGGCCACAGGGAAGTGGCTCTACTGCCCAGCTCGGGGCAGCGCCCGTGCTGTCATGAGAGCGTCATATTTTTGTCATTTAATGCGCGCCAGCCTCATCGCGTCCGTGAGTCCCGGGGCGTCACTGATTCGAGATTGCAGGAGAGAAATCATGAGCTTATTCGGTGCGAAACGGTGGTCCGCGGGGGCAATCGCGGTGATTGCGTTCGCCGGCGCCCAGGCCGCGGACATCTCCGGCGCTGGCGCGACGTTCCCGTATCCCATCTATTCCAAGTGGGCCGATGCGTACAAGCAGCAGACCGGCATCGGGCTGAACTACCAGTCGATCGGCTCGGGTGGCGGCATCAAGCAGATCAAGGCGAAGACGGTGACCTTCGGCGCCTCCGACATGCCGCTCGAGGAGAAGGACCTGCAGGAATCAGGCCTGGTGCAGTTTCCGATGATCATCGGGGGCGTGGTGCCCGTGGTGAACGTGAAGGGTGTGCAGGGCGGGCAGATGGTGCTCGACGGACCCACCATCGCGCAGATCTACCTGGGCGATATCACCAAGTGGAACGATCCGCGCATCAAGAAACTCAACCCGAGCCTGGCACTCCCCGCTACGGCGATCGCGCCAATCTACCGCTCGGATGGGTCGGGCACCAACTTCCTGTTCTCCAACTTCCTCTCCAATGCCTACCCGAAGTTCAAGGAGACCATCGGAGCGAGCACTTCGGTGCAGTGGCCGGTGGGTATCGGCGCGAAGGGCAACGAGGGCGTCGCCAACATGACGACCCAGACCGACGGTGCCATCGGCTACGTCGAGTATGCCTACGCCAAGCAGAACAAGATGGCCTATACGGCCCTGATCAACTCTGCGGGCAAGCAGGTCACGCCGGACGCACAGTCCTTCCAGGCGGCCGCCGCGAATGCCGACTGGGCACACGCCGCCGGCTACCACCTGATACTCACCAACCAGCCCGGCGAGAAGAGTTGGCCCATCACGGGTGCCAGTTTCATCCTGGTGTACGGCAGTCCGCCCGACCCGGCCGCGACGGGTGCCGCCTTGAAATTCTTCGACTGGGCGTTCAAGAACGGTGCCAAGATGGCGGCCGATCTGGACTACGTGCCGCTGCCCGACAGCCTGGTCGCTCAGATCCGGAACACCTGGAAGACGCAGATCAAGGGTGTCCCCGCCATCTGAGCCGGACGGCGCAGTACGCCCGCGGGATACCGCGGGCGCCCGCCGGTCGGTGCGCCTGTTGGAGCGGCACTCGAGTGCACCGGGCCCGGCGAGCGGGCCGGGTTGGGGAAGGCGAGGCGTGACAGGTTACCGTCGGCAATGAACGCGATCGCTGCGATCGAGCCTGCGCACGCATCGGCACAACGCCTGCGCGAGCGGGCCTTTCATGGCGCCACGTTCGTGGCGGCCCTGCTGGTGCTCGGGTTGCTCGGGGGCGTCGCCTTCGCCCTGCTGATCGGCGCCTGGCCGGCACTCGGGCACTTCAAGCTCGGCTTCCTGACGAGCCAGGTGTGGAATCCGGTGACCGAGCGGTTCGGCGCGCTGGCACCGATCTACGGCACCCTGGTGACTTCCTTCCTCGCCCTGCTGCTCGCCATCCCCGTGAGCTTCGGTATTGCGATCTTTCTCACCGAGATGGCGCCCGTGTGGCTCAAGCGCCCGATCGGTGTGGCGATCGAGCTGCTCGCCGCCGTACCGAGCATCATCTATGGCATCTGGGGTCTGTTCGTCCTGGCGCCGGTCCTGCAGCGCCACGTTCAACCCTGGCTCATCGAGTGGCTCGGGCCGCTGCCGCTCATCGGTCATCTGTTCCAGGGCCCCCCCTACGGCATCGGCATCCTGACCGCGAGCTTCGTGCTCTCCATCATGGTGATCCCGTTCATCTCCGCGGTGATGCGTGATGTCTTCGAGACGGTACCGGATGTGCTGAAGGAGTCCGGCTATGGCCTCGGTGCCACCACCTGGGAAGTGATCTGGCAGGTGGTGGTCCCCTATGCCCGCACCGGAATCATCGGCGGCGTCATGCTCGGTCTCGGCCGCGCACTCGGCGAGACGATGGCGGTCACCTTCGTCATCGGCAATGCCCACCGCATCGGCTCATCGCTGCTCGCACCAGGAACCACCATCTCCGCCGCCATCGCCAACGAGTTCGCGGAGGCGGTGGGCGATCTGTACACCTCCGCGCTCATCGCACTCGGGGCGCTGCTGTTCCTCATCACCTTCACGGTGATCGCCGCGGCGCGCCTCATGCTGATGCGCCTGGGGCGCAAGGCGCTCTCGAACGTATGAGCCGCCGCACCATCCGCAAGCTGATCAACGTGACGGCGCTGGGGCTTTCCGGGCTCGCCACCGCGATCGGCCTATTCTTCCTCGGCGCGATACTGTGGACGCTGCTCCGCAACGGTCTGGCCGGCATGTCCGTGCAGCTGTTTACCGCCATGACCCCACCACCGGGCAGCAGCGGCGGCTTGTTGAATGCGATCTACGGCAGCGTGGTGATGACGTTGATCGGTATCCTCATCGGCGGACCGATCGGAGTGCTCGCCGGCACCTACCTGGCCGAATACGGTCGTACCGCCCCCATCAGCACCGTAATCCGCTTCGTCAACGACGTGCTGCTCTCCGAACCTTCGATCATCGTCGGGCTGTTCGTCTACGAGCTGCTCGTGGTGCGCATGGGCCATTTCTCGGCGATCGCCGGCGCGGTCGCGCTCGCGATCATCGCCATCCCGGTGACCGTACGCACGACCGAGGACATGCTGTACCTGGTGCCGCAGGGGATGAAGGACGCCTCGACCGCCATGGGCGCCTACCAGTGGCGCACCATCACCAGCGTCATCTACCCGGCCGCGCGCAGCGGCATCGTCACCGGGCTGCTGCTGGCGGTGGCGCGCATCAGCGGCGAGACCGCGCCGCTGCTGTTCACCGCGCTCAACAACCAGTTCTGGAGCAGCAATCTCGCAGCGCCCATCGCCAACCTGCCGGTGGTCATCTTCCAGTTCGCGCTCAGCCCTTACCCGAACTGGCAGCAGTTGGCCTGGTCCGGTGCGCTCCTCATCACCGTCAGCATCCTGGTGCTGAGCATCGCCGCACGCTTCGTCGTCTCCTCGCTCGATGCCGGGGGGCGCAGCTGATGGGCACTCCACAGGCGCGGCTCCCCTCGGCGCCGGCGCAGGCTGCCGCCGATAGCGTGAAGTTCGAGGTGCGGCATCTGGATTTCTATTACGGTCAGGTGCATGCGCTCAAGGATATCAACCTGACTCTCCCCGACCGTCAGATCACCGCCTTCATCGGTCCCTCCGGCTGCGGCAAGTCGACGCTGCTGCGGGTGTTCAACCGCATGTACGCGCTCTATCCCGGGCATCGGGCCAGCGGCGATGTGCGGCTCGACGGTGCGGACATCCTGGCGCCGAGTGTGGATGTCGCGAGCCTGCGTTTTCGCGTCGGCATGGTGTTCCAGAAGGCAACGCCATTTCCGATGTCGATCTTCGACAACGTGGCCTTCGGACTGCGCCTGTCGCGGCGCATCTCGCGCAGCGAGCTCGGCGATCGGGTGGAGGAGGCGCTGCGCGACGCCGCGATGTGGGAAGAGGTCAAGGACAAGCTCCACGAGGACGGGCGTGGCCTTTCCGGCGGCCAGCAGCAGCGCCTGTGCATCGCACGCACCCTCGCGCTGCGCCCGGAGGTCATCCTGTTCGATGAGCCGACCGCCGCCCTCGATCCGATCTCCACGCTGCGCGTGGAGGAGACGCTGCAAAGTCTGCGCGAGAGCTACTGTATTGCGATCGTGACACACAATCTTCAGCAGGCCGCGCGCGTCTCCAACGTCACCGCTTTCATGTACCTCGGCGAGCTCGTCGAGATCGGACCGACCGAGCAGATCTTCACCGCGCCGCGCAACCGCCGCACCGATGACTACGTCACCGGGCGTTTCGGCTGATCAGCCATGGGCAGTGAAGAGATCTTTCCGGCACCCCGCGCACGGCCTGACGAGAGCGGCAGCCGCCCGCTGGCCTCGGGCCGTGGCAATGGTGTTGCGTCAGAGCCGCCGGGTCCCGCGCCCGCCACTGGCAGCAGCGCACGCCACCTCGGCGAGGGCGGACTCAACCTCAAGCCGAGCGGGCGCCACCCGGTCGCGAGCGATGCCGCAGCGCAGGGCGATGGGGCGACGGTCGAGAACCCGGTGTTCTCCTGCCGCAACGTCAGTGTCTTCTACGGCGCCAAGCAGGCGCTGAAGGACGTGTCGGTCGATGTCGGTCGCCGCCAGGTGTTGGCCATGATCGGGCCTTCCGGCTGCGGCAAGTCGACCTTCCTGCGCTGTCTGAACCGCATGAACGACACCATCCCCGGGGCACGCGTCTCCGGCCGCATCCTGCTGGATGGCCGCGATATTCACGATGAGAGC
>JAFAVO010000188.1 GCA_019242385.1 Gammaproteobacteria bacterium
CGGAGGGGTCGAGACACAGGAAGTCCAGCCCGAGCGGATAGCCCGCCAATGCGAGCATGCGGCCGAGCTGGCCGCCACCCAGGATGCCGACGGTCATGTGCGCGGGGGTATGCGCGGATCGGGGTTGCCGAGCACTCCGGCGGTCTGACGCTCGCGGAATGACTCGAGCGCGCTCGCGACTGCGGGATGCTTGTTGGCGAGGATGGATGCCGCACACAGCGCGGCGTTGGCGGCACCCGCCGTGCCGATGGCAAAAGTGGCCACCGGCACACCGGCGGGCATCTGCACGATCGACAGCAGCGAATCGAGGCCGCCGAGCGATTTCGACTGTACCGGCACCCCGAGCACCGGCAGTATGGTCTTGGCGGCGGCCATGCCGGGCAGGTGTGCCGCGCCCCCGGCGCCGGCGATCAGCACCTCCAGTCCGCGCGCACGGCTGCCCGTCGCGTATTCGAACAGCAGGTCCGGAGTGCGGTGCGCCGAGACGACACGCACCTCGTAGGCGATCGCGAGTTGATCCAACATCTCCGCCGCGGCGCGCATCGTCTCCCAGTCGGATGCGGAGCCCATGATGATGCCGACGAGCGGTTTCACCCGGACATTGTAGCGAACATTGCGCGCAGCGCGCGAAACAACTCCCGCGCTGCAGCACCGCTCGCCCCCGTGCGCGCGCGCTCGGCGCGGGCTGCCTCGATGCGCTGTCGCCATGCACTGACATCGATGTCCGGATGCCACTGGGCGAGCTCCGCGAGCGCGGGCTCGCCCTCGCGCATCAGCCGGTCGCGCCAGTTCTCGATGCGGCGAAAGAGCTCGCTGGCGCGCGCGTCGCGCTCGCGCCTGGCGGCGAGCGCCGCGCGTATGGGCTCGAGGTCGATCTCGCGCATCAGCTTGCCGATGTACTGCCGCTGGCGCGCACCGGCTGCGCGGCTGTGGATGCGGCGCGCCGCGCGGATGGCCTCGAGCAGCGCCTCCGGCAGCGGCAGTGCGGCGAGCTCGGCCTCGGGAAGCTCGACCAGCGCCACACCCAGATCCTGGGCCGCGTGTGCGGCGCGCTTGCGCGCGCTCTTGCTCGGGAGCTGCGTGCCCCCATCATGCTCCTCGTCCCGGTCCGGTCCTGCCGTCACTGCACCGCCTCCGTACTGCCGCCGGCGCTGCAGACTGGCGGCGGCTGCTAGAATTTAAGCGCAAAGATGAGCCCGAGCCCAACACGAGATCCAACCGCAATGCCCGCCAGCGACGATTCCGCTATGCGCTCCCTCGCCGATGTGGCCACCCTGGCGCTGGAGGAAGCGCGCCGTCAGGGCGCCTCGCAGTGCGAGAGCGACGTTTCGGTGAGCCAGGGGTTGTCGGTAAGCGTGCGGCTGGGCGAGGTCGATACCATCGAGTACCAGCGCGACCGCGGCCTTGGGGTCACGGTCTATTTCGGCAGGCGCAAGGGAGCGGCCAGCACCGCCGATCTCAGCCCCGCCGCCGTGAAGGAAACGGTCGCCAAGGCCTGCGCCATTGCGCGCTACACCGCCGAGGATCCCTACGCGGGCCTGATCGAGCCGGAAGCGCTGGCACGCGAGATCCCCGATCTCGACCTCGATCACCCCTGGACCCTGACCCCGGAAGCGGCCATCGAGCTTGCCCGCGGCTGCGAAGGCGCGGGACTCGGCCTCGATGCGCGCCTCAGCAACTCCGAAGGAAGCTCGGTGAGCACTCAACGCCACACGGGCGTCTACGGCAACTCGCTCGGCTTTCTCGGCGGCTACTCCGCCAGCAGTCACTCGGTGAGCTGCACCCTCATCGGCCAGCAGGACGATGACATGCAGCGGGACTACTGGTGGAGCGTCGCCCGCGACCCGGCGGAGCTCGAGGACGCCGTCTCGATCGGCCGCACCGCCGGGCAGCGGGCCGTGGCACGCCTGGGCGCGCGGCGCCTGAAGACTCGCCGCGCCCCGGTGGCCTACTCCCCCGACATGGCGCGCGGGCTGTTCCGGCACTTCATCGGCGCCATCAGCGGGCCGAGCCAGTACCGCAAATCCTCCTTTCTGCTGAATGCCGCAGGCGAGCAGGTCTTTCCGGATTTCCTCAGCATGCAGGAGCGCCCGCACATTCCGCGCGCTCTCGCGAGCAGTCCCTTCGATCAGGAGGGCGCGGCGACGCACGACCGCGAGCTGGTCCGCGCCGGGGTGCTGCAGGGTTACGTGCTCGGCAGCTACTCCGCGCGCCGTCTCGGACTGAAGACGACCGGCAACGCCGGCGGCATTCATAACCTGCTGGTGAGCGCCGGGCCGGGCGGCCTCGAGCGCGGACAATTCCTGCAGCGTCTGGGCACCGGGCTGCTGGTGACCGAGCTCATGGGGCAGGGTGTCAACGGCGTGACGGGCGACTACTCGCGGGGAGCGAGCGGTTTCTGGGTCGAGAACGGCGTCATCGCTTATCCGGTGCACGAGATCACCATCGCCGGGAACCTCAAGTCGATGTATCGGGATATCGTGGCGGTCGGCAGCGATGTGGACGTGCGCGGCGCGATCCGCACCGGTTCGGTGCTCATCGGCGAGATGACCATCGCCGGGGAGTAGTGGCTCAGCGCGATGAGGACTGTCGCGGGTTGAGCAGCGCCGGACGCGGCACCTCGTCAACCAGGTCGCGCAGCGTCAGCTCGGCGCAGCGCGCGCGGCGCGCTTCCTCCAGCCCGGCGAGTACCCGATCGACCGGCGGCACCGGCAGGTTGCGCGGAGCGAGATGGCCGCTGCGCTGATTGCGCGCGATGTCGAGGATTTCGTTCACGCCGATGCCGCCGATGTCGCGCGCCGGCACGAGCTCGTCGACTTCGGTAACGATCAGCAGGCCGGCGCGCTCGAGCGCGCTCGCCATGTGCGCGACGGCGATGCCAGGCAGGCCGAGCTCGTTGGCGAGCCGGTTCACGCTCCAGCGCCGCCCGCCGCCGACGTGGCTGCGCCCGACGAAGTACATGAGCTTCAACGCCAGCTGCTCGAGCTCGACGCTCGAGAGGCGCAGCGGCTGGAGTCCCAGGCGCAGGTAGGCTGGGTTCTGCACGTAGAAGGAGAGCTGCGCGCCGGCGAGCAGAATCAGCCAGCCGAAGTAGGTCCACAGCAGCGCCGCCACCACGAAAGCGAATCCTGCATACACGATGGTGAGGCGTGTGGAGTAGACCACGAACGCCGTGAACATCTTACCGACCGCGGCCCACAGGACCCCGCCGACGACCGCACCGATGAGCGCCGCGCGCCACTGCACGCGGGTGTTGGGGACCATCATGTAGAGCGCGGTGAAGAACGCGGTGACCATGGCGTAAGGGGCGAGCGCGATACCGGCGCCGCTCAGCCGCCGCAGCAGCGGCAGACGCGCCACTTCCTGTACCGGCGCGCTGCTGAGCGCCGCGTGCGTCAGCCCGAGAAAGCCGACGAGCAGCAGCGGTCCGGCGATGAGCAGCGTGGTGTACTCGGCCAGGCGCCGCGCGAAGCTGCGCGGCTGCTCCACGTGCCAGACGAAGTTGAAGCTATCCTCGACCTTCTTGATGGTGCCGATCAGGGTCCAGGCGAGCAGCGCGAGTCCGACCGAACCCACGACGCCGCTGCTCACGCGGCTTGCGAACTGCATCACCCGGTTGGTGAGCTCGGTGGCCGCGGCACCCCCGACCGGGCGAAAGAACTCGTACACGATGGGCTGGAAATCACGGTGCCCGCCGAAGAGCTTGAGGATGGCGAAGCTGAAGGCGAGCAGCGGAATGAGCGACAGCAGGGTCGTGTAGACGAGTCCCATCGCGCGCAGGTTGATCTCGCCGCGGGACAGATCGCGCACCACCGCATACGGGTAACGCAGCAGCCGCAGCGTCGCCGCGAGCGGCCCGGCATGCGCGGACGCCGGGCCGAAGAAACAGTGGTCGAGGAACGCCCAGATGCGTACCCACATGGCTTAAGGATACAGTGGCCGCGGGTGCAGTGTGAGATGAGGCGTGCAACAGGTTTTCCCGAGCGGATCGTGTGCCTCACGGAGGAGACGACCGAGACGCTCTATCTGCTGGAGGAGGACTGGCGCATCGTCGGTATCTCCGGCTTTACCGTGCGCCCGGCGCGCGCGCGGCGCGAGAAGCCGCGAGTCTCGGCATTCCTGAGTGCGCGCACCGAGCGCATCCTCGAGCTGCAGCCCGACCTGGTGCTGGGTTTCTCCGATCTGCAGGCCGACATTGCCGCGCAGCTGTTACGTGCGGGGCTGGAAGTGCATGTCTTCAACCATCGCAGCGTTGCCGGAATCCTGCGCATGATCCGCACCCTCGGCGGCATGATCGGCTGCGAGGCGCGCGCCGCCGCGCTCAGCGATCAGCTCGAGGCAGGACTTGCGCAGGTGCGCGCACGCGCGGCGGCGCTGGCGCGACGGCCGCGGGTGTACTTCGAGGAGTGGGACGATCCGCTCATCAGCGGTATCCGTTGGGTGTCTGAGCTCATCGGAATCGCGGGGGGTGAGGATTGCTTCCCGGAGCTGGCGCGCGAGCCGCTCGGTCGCAACCGCATCATCGCCGACCCGCTCGAGGTGACCCGGCGCGCACCCGACATCGTGCTCGGATCCTGGTGCGGCAAGAAGTTCCGGCCGGAGCGGGTCGCCGCACGCCCGGGCTGGCAGGAGCTCCCGGCAGTGCGCAGCGGCTTTTTGCGCGAGATCAAGTCCTCCATCATCCTGCAGCCCGGCCCTGCCGCGCTGACCGATGGGGTCCACGCGATCCAGCAGGTCATCGAGGAGTGGGCCGCCGGCTAGTGGGGCTGCGGTGCGGTGCGGCGTGCCTCAGTGGATGCGGCGGCGCTCACGCACGATCTCCCATGCTTCGATGATCTGCTGTGTGCGCTGCTTGGCGTGCGCGAGCATCGACTCCGGCAGTCCGTGCGCCTTGAGCTTATCGGGATGATGGCGGTGCAGCTGTCGCCGATAGGCCTTGGCCACCTCCGCATCGCTCGCCGCCGCTGTCGTCTCGAGCACGCGGTACGCTTCGGCGAGCTCCCGCTCGGCCGAGGCCGCGTCCGCTGCGCGCGCACCGCCGAAGCCGCCAGCGCGCTGGATGCGCAGCACCGCCTCGATGTGCATGACCTCGAGCGTCGAGACGTCGAGCGCAGCTGCGAGGCGCGCAATGAGCGGGCGCACGGGTCCCTCGAGGTCGTTACCTTCGAGGGCGGCGCGCACCTGAATCTCGAGGAACACGCGGGCGATATCCGGGCGCCCGCGGCACACAGCGGCGAGCTGCGCGAGCTCCGCCCCATAGTCGTAGGCAGGCTGCTTACCCGCAGTAAAGCAGGCGATCGCCTCGGCGACCTGCGTGGCATCGAGTCGCAGCTGCTGCATGATCGAGCGCGCCGCGGCGATCTCCCGCTCGGAGACGCGTCCGTCGGCCTTGGCGAGGTAGCCCATGACCTGAAAGCTCGCGCGGAAGAAGCGCTCGCCGATGGAGGCGAGCTCGGCAGCCGGCGGTGCCGCATCCTGCGCATCCGACTCGTCGAACTGATGACCGAGCAGCGCGCCGAGGGCTGCGCCGATCGGTCCGAGCACCAGCCCCCCGAGCAGTCCGCCGGTGACCTTACCGATCCATTTCATTGCCGTGGCGTCGCGTCGGGCTCGCTCGGGTGTCCGGGGCTCAAAGGGCCGCTATAGTACCAAGTGCATGCCGCCAGCCACTGTGTACCGCACCGCACTCCGCGGGCTCGAGCGCCTCCACGAAGGGAAGGTGCGCGATATCTACGCCATCGATGCAGCGACCCTGCTCATCATCACCACCGATCGATTGTCGGCTTTCGATGTGGTGTTGCCCGACCCTATTCCGCAGAAGGGCCGGGTGCTGAATGGCATCTCCAACTTCTGGTTCGGCCTCACGCAACAGCTGGTGCCGAATCACCTCACCGGCCGTGCACTCGCGAGCGTGATCGCGGACCCGGAGGAGCGCGCGCTGCTCGAGGGACGGGCGGTGATCGTGCGGCGGCTCAAGGCGCTGCCCATCGAGGCGGTGGTGCGCGGCTATTTGATCGGCTCGGGCTGGAAGGACTACCAGGCGAGCGGTCAGCTGTGCGGGATCGCGCTGCCACCGGGCCTCGCACTCGCGGCGCAGCTGCCGCAGCCGATCTTTACCCCCGCGACCAAGGCCGCAGGCGGCGCGCACGACCAGAACATCGCCTTCGGCGAAGTTGCCGGGCTGATCGGTCCCGATCTCGCCACCGCGGTGCGCGACACGGCCCTCCGCCTCTACGCGTTTGCCGCAGAGCACGCGCGGCGCCGCGGCATCATCATCGCCGACACCAAGTTCGAGTTCGGGGTCGATGCGGATGGGCACCTCACGTTGATCGATGAGGTGCTGACCCCCGATTCGTCACGCTTCTGGCCCGCGGACAGCTACCGTCCCGGCATCAGCCCGCCGAGCTTCGACAAGCAGTTCGTGCGCGACTACCTCGAGACGCTGCAATGGAACAAGCAGCCACCCGGTCCGCGGTTGCCGGCGGAGGTGATCGCGCGCACCAGCGAGAAATACCTCGAAGCGCTGACGCGGCTGACCGCCTGAGCGGCGGCGCGGCTGCACGGCGCCGCGGCTTTCGATCCGCGCGAGCTGCGCAGGCGATCGGTTAGACTGTGAGCATGCCCGAGTGCTGGCTAGCACCGTCGATTCTGTCGGCTGATTTCGCCCGCCTCGGCGATGAGGTCGATGCGGTGCTCGAAGCGGGCGCCGACCTCATTCACTTCGACGTGATGGACAACCATTACGTGCCGAATCTCACCATCGGCCCGCTGGTGTGCGAGGCGTTGCGCCGGCATGGCGTCAAGGCACCGATCGATGTTCACCTGATGGTGCGGCCGGTCGATCGCATCGTGCCGGACTTTGCGGCGGCCGGGGCGACTTACATCACCTTTCATCCGGAAGCCTCCGAGCACATCGACCGGACCATCGGCCTGATCCGCGAGCACGGCTGCTGCCCGGGACTCGTCTTCAACCCCGCCACGCCGCTCGACTACCTCGACTACACCCTCGACCTGATCGATATGGTGCTGGTCATGTCGGTGAATCCGGGATTCGCCGGGCAGCAGTTCATCCCGATGAGCCTGCGCAAGCTCGCCGATGCGCGCGCCCGCATCGCTGCGAGTGGCCGTGAGGTACGACTGGAGGTCGATGGGGGGATCAAGGTCAGCAATATCCGCGCCGCGGCCCAGGCGGGGGCGGATACCTTCGTCGCGGGATCGGCGATATTCGGCAGCCCGGACTACGCGCAGACTATCCGCGAGATGCGCGCGCAGATCGAGGGAGCCGCCTCCGCAGCAAAACGCTGAGAGGTACGCGGGCGGAGCGCCCGGGCCTATTCGTCCTCGTCCTCCTCGTCCTCGTCATCCTCCATCTCGACGGGACTCACGGCACGCGCAGCGCCGCCTGCGGTGGGCTTCGCCGGCACGATGACCGGACGGGTCTTCATCTTCGGGCGCGCATTGAAGACGACGATGGTCTTGCCGGTGGCGCGCAGCAGCCCCTGCTCCTCGAGCACCTTGAGCACGCGCCCGGCCATCTCGCGCGAGCAGCCCACGAGCCGCGAGAGCTCCTGGCGGCTGACCTTGATCTGCATGCCTTCGGGGTGGGTCATG
>JAFAVO010000024.1 GCA_019242385.1 Gammaproteobacteria bacterium
GTCCGGCTACGGCCAGGGAGCGTCCAGGGATGCGCCACAGTGCGGGCAGTTGTTAGCCGGGCGCTCCTTCGGGCCACTGGGAGCGAAGCCGCTCGCGCGCTGTCCGAACATCCCGCCGATGTTTCGCGCGCATCTGGGACATGGGAATCGCATTGCAAATGCGGCGCATGCGACGAGCATTACGGCAGCAACACCTTCGGTCAGCCGACGCGCCTCTTGGTTCAACGGCAGCAACGGCGGCAGAGCGAAACCGAGGAAGACGACGGCGCACAGGACTGCATTCGACCAGAACATGCGCCGCCTCAGCCGGTCCCGGATCGTTTCAGCCACGAGTCTCCACCGTCAGCATCAGGTCCCCGGTCGCGTCAAGCAGCTGAGCGTCATCTCGCGGGCCGCTCAGCTGATTCTATCAGCCTGCAATACCCGCCCCGACGGCCTCGACCGCTACTGTTCTGGGCGAGGCCATAACAGTTCGCCATTCGCCGCTGCCTCTGTATCGGGCCCGCGCTGCCTCGCTCGCCTACTCTGCTGGCAAGGATTCTTCACGAGCGAATGATGGGTGAGCTATGGGAATTCTGCTGATCGATATCGGCGCTCTGGGCATTTTTCTGGGCTATGTCGCGGTCGTTTACTGGCACGCGGTCTCGCACGAGTCACGCACTCCGCATCGGGAGCGGCACCAGCCCGGGCACGGCCCAACCACCGGTTGAGCCGCTCGCGCGGCCCGCGTCACTTCGATTGACCCAGCGCACGGGCGAGGTCCGCTCGCTCGTCGGTGGCAATCGCCCAGTGTTCATCGCAGCTGATGCAGTAACCTTCGATCTCCGCACCGGCCCGCAGCAGTTCCAGCAGCTCCTCCGGTACGTACCCCGTCAGTAAGCGTTCGTGGCCGCATTTCGGGCACTCCGACGAGAACGGTCTCACAGGGCTCCTCCTTCGAGCCCGGGCCTAATCGGCGCAGTCGTAGAGCGTCTCGCCGTCGACGCGCTGCGCGACGGCGTGCTTGCGCTGTCGCGAACACTCCGCCTCGGCCTGCTCCAGTGCCCGCGCCTCGCGCCGCTCATCGACATCCGGCCGCATGGCTCCCGGCGCGGAGGGGTTATCGAGAGGTGGGCCTCCAGCGCAGGCGCCGAGCAAGGCAGCGCACGCCAGCGTCAGCTGTCTCACAGTGCTTCCCATCGTTCCTCCCTTGACGCCGTCTTTTTGTCGCATAAGTGTAACACCGGGCCGGGACGAACCCGTTGGCCCCGAGGATGGATCCGCTGCGGCACCCCTGACGCCGCAAGCGCCGCCGGCGTCTCATATACACAGCCAAAACGTCGGGGAGAGACGCATGAGGGCGAGGGGCTGGGCGCTTCTGGGTTCGCTGGTCATCAACCTGATGCTGGCGCTGGTGATCGTCACGGTGTTCAGCGTTTCGCGGCCAGCCAGGGCGGCGGAGTCGGCGCAGTGCCCCACGCACCCGGCACCGACCGGACGCCAGTCGCCGGCGCCGCCCGCTCGCTCGGGGCAGCGTTATATCGTTGCCGTCCGCATGGGCTGGGCAATGGGTTGATGACGGCGGATCAGCCCAGCGCGACGCTCGCCGGGGTCGCCGGGGCGCGCGCTGAACGCAACATCGTGATCGCAGCGTAGGCGACCACGACCGTCACCAGCCAGCGCATGATCGGGACCGGCACGTTCTTCACCAGGAAGAAAGCCACCGGCACTCCGACAAACCCGCCGACGGTCAGCCCGAGTGCCGACGTGTGGGAAAAGCGCGCCGAGCGGAAGAACCCGAGGCTCGCCACCGGCTGCAGCATGCCATCGCTGGCCATCATGATCGGGTAAGCGGCCAGCGGGTGCATGCCGAGCAGCGCCAGCAGGATCATGAGCGGTGCGTAGTTGCCGATGCCGATGCACATCAGCGCACCGAGTACGAAGCTCACGCTCACCGCCACGATGAAGCGCCAGCCGGCGAGCCCGAATGCCTCGCCCCCGGGCGGAAAAATGTCGAGGAAATGAATGAAGTTGCCGTGGCGGATGGACAGCTCATGGATATTCGTCATGGCAAAGAAGAACGCCGCGATGAGCAGCGCCACGCCCATGAACAGCTGAATCGATCGCCGCCGCATGCGGCTTACCACTCCCGCTCCGAGCCAGGCGCCTGCGGTCGCTGTCGCCACCATGGACACGAGCAGCAGCGGCTGTACGGCGACGGCGGAGATGAACAGCAGCGTCTCGATGAAGGCGGCCGTGTTCAGCCCGACGTTGAGCGTACCGGGAATCAACTCGTCTGCCGGCCTGCCGCGAAACTTGAACAGCGCCGTGGTGGGCGCGAACGAGCCGATACCGAGGGTATCGAGGAAGGTGGTGAGGGAGCCGATAGCGATGTCCGGCAGATCCGGCCGACCACGCAGCCGGTGCCGGCGCACGGCCCAGATCCAGCCGATGACGAATGCGACGTTCACCAGCACGAGCGCAACGAGAACACCGGCTTTCGTCGCGCTCATCGGGATCCCTAGACTCTGAAGGGCACGCGCGTCCGCAACCGCCCGCCTACACGCGCCACTCCATCGATGAAGCGCAGGTACTGGATCATGGCGCGCGCCCCGACACCACTGAGTGCGTGGAACGGCAGCGGCACCACCGGCGACACGGGGAAACCCAGCTCCTCCACCTGGGCGCCGAGCGCCCGTCGCGCGAGCAGTCGCCCCATGACGGTCGCCATCGCCACTCCGCGGCCGTTGTAACCGAGCCCCGCCAGCAATCCTGGTGCGAGCTCGTGCAGGTGCGGCAGCTGGTCCTGCGTCATCGCGACCATCCCTCCCCAGTGGTACTCGAAAGCAATGCCCTTGAGCTGGGGATAGATCTCGTGGACCGCGCGATAGTGATACTGCACATCCCGCAGGTGCGGGGACTGACCGAAGGTGCCGCGCGCGCCGAGCACCAGCCGTCCACTCGCATCGAGGCGAAAGTAGCGCAGCAGATGCCAGGTGTCGGAGGCAGCCTGGCCTTCGGGCAGAATGGTGCTGCGCAGCTCCGCCGGAATCGGCGCGGTCGCAACCTGGAAAGATGGCACCGGCACCATGGTACGGCGCAGTTGCTCGTTGACCGCATCCGTGTAGGCATCGGTCGCGATGATAACTACCGGAGCGCTCACGCTGCCCTGTGGCGTATCGATGCTCCAGGTGCCCGCGCGCCGACCGAGGCGCAGCGCGGGGCTGTGCGTGTGGATGCGGCCGCCGGCGCGCAGCACCGCATGCGCGAGGCCGCGGACGTAGGCGAGTGGCTGTACCGTGCCGCCGCGACGATCGAGCAGACCGCCGCAGTAGAGTGCAGACCCGGTGAGCTGCAGCACCTCGCCACGCGAGAGCAGCGAAACCGGAGCTCCGCGCCGCAGCCACTGCTCGACCCGGCGGCCGAGCTGCTCGAGCGCGGCCTCGGAGGTCGCGGGCTGGATCCAGCCGGCGCGGCGCGGCTCGCACTCGATGCCATGGCGCGCGATCAGGTCGAACACCAGATCAGGACCGGTGCCCGTGGTCGCCACCAGTCGTCCGCCGGCGTAAGGCCCGAGCAGCCGCTCGAGCAGGTCCGGGTCGGGCTTGACCCCTGGAATCACCTGCCCGCCGTTGATGCCCGAGGCGCGCTCGCCGATGTCGGCGGCTTCCACCACCAGGACCTCGCGGCCTGCCTCGGCCAGGTGCAGCGCCGCGCTGAGACCGGTGTAGCCGGCGCCGATGACGACGGCCTGGGCGCGCTGCTCGCCGCTCAGCGGGGTACAGACCGGCCCGGGCGGCGCAGTGACCGACCACAATGATTGCAGCTTCAGCACCGGCATCGTCTATCGATTATCGATTGTTGTGCATCGCGCCGCTCGCTGGAGCGCGCTGCGCGTGCGACAGCGTCCCGCAACCATTATGCCCCAGCCCGCAGCTTTCGCGGTCAGTGTCGTTGTGCCAGACTGCCGCCGGGCCGTCATCCGACACGCAGCCGTTGTCGGTGAGCGATGCACCCGCGGCCCCCGGGGTGACCGATGCGATCTGCCCACCTGTTCTGTGCGGCCTTGTCGTGGCCACTGCTCGCGGCGCACGCGCTCGCAGCGCCCCCGCCGCTGCCCGCCGAGCGTCTCACGGTCGAGCGTCTGCCGCCGCGCAGCCCGCACTGGGTCTACCTGTACGACTACGTATTTGACAACGAGATCGACGCCCGCGTGTATCTGTTCGACGGTGACAGCCACCGGCGCCTCGGACAGATCGGCGCTGGTTTCTACGCCAGCATCAATCTTTCGCCCGATGGCGGCACGACCGCCGTGGCCTCTACCTATTTCGCACGTGGCAGCCGGGGTGCGCGTACCGATGTGGTCGAGTTCACCGATAACAGCACGCTCACGGTGACCCACGAGATCCTGCTGCCCTCGAAGCGGGCACTGTCGGTCTCGAGCCTCTTCAACATCGCCTATAGCGCCGATGGCCGCTTTCTCTATGCGGCTTACATGACTCCGGCGGCCTCCTTCGGGGTGCTCGATCCGGCGGCGGGCACGGTGCTCGGCGAGATCGACACCACCGGCTGCGTGGCGGTGATCCCTTCGGGTCGCTACCGGGTGTCCTCGCTGTGCGAGAGCGGTCGCCTGCTCACCGTAAGCCTCGACGCTCAGGGGCACGAGCTCGCGCGTGCGATGTCCGAGCCATTCTTTGATGCCGACCAGGACCCGGTGTTCGTGCAGGGCATCCCCAGTGCCCACGGCAACGTGTTCCTGTCCTTCCTTGGTCAGGTGCACGAGATCGACTTCAGCGGAGCACAACCCACCTTCAGCGCGCCCTGGTCGCTGGTGGAGGGTGCCGAAAAGGGCCACTGGCGGCCGGGCGCGAATCAGGTGGGCGCCATCCACCGTGAGCTCGGGCGCTTGTACGTGCCGATGCACGAAGGCGGTGAGGGCACGCACAAGGATGGCGGCACCGAGATATGGGTATTCGACCTCGCCAGCCACCGGCGCCTGGCACGCTGGCCGCTCAAGGTGCACGGGTTGTCGCGCGCCACCGCGATTCAGGTGTCGCAGGACCCCGCCCCGATCCTTTTTGCCGCGACCGAGACCGCCGATCTGGCGGTTTTCGATGCGCTCACCGGTCGACTGCGGCACATCACCAGGCACGTCGCTCAGACCCCCTGGATGTTGCTGAACCCGTAACGGCTCGGAGTCCACGATGCGCACACTCGATCAGTTGTTCGAACGCTCGACCCGCTCGCTGGCGCAGCGCACCTCGCGCCGCAGTGTGCTGGCCTCGCTCGGGCAGCTGCTCACGGGCGCCGCGCTGCTGCCGTTGCTGCCGGTGGATCGGGCCGGCCGGGCGGACGCTGCCGAAAGCAAGCCGCGCGCCAACGGCCCCGAGGACTGCCAGTACTGGAAATATTGCGCGATCGATGGCTTCCTGTGCTCCTGCTGTGGCGGCACCTCGGCCTCCTGTCCTCCCGGCACGGCGGCCTCACCCATTTCCTGGATCGGGACTTGTCATAACGCCGCCGACGGTCGCGACTATATCGTCTCGTATAACGACTGCTGCGGGAAGAGTACCTGCGGCACCTGCGACTGCGTGCGTAACGAGGGGGAGAAGCCGATCTACCGCCCTTCGCGCAACAACGATCTCAACTGGTGCATGGCCAACGCCGATGTCAACTATCACTGCACCGTGTCGGTGATTCTCGGAGTCGCCGAGAAATGATCCGCCGCAGTGCCCGGCGCGGTGCACCCACCGTCGGCTGTCTCCGGGGCAGGCACGCAGTCGCTTCCGTCGCGGTGACCCGCCTCGGG
The DNA here is from genome assembly GCA_019242385.1 of Gammaproteobacteria bacterium. Lineage (GTDB taxonomy): Bacteria > Pseudomonadota > Gammaproteobacteria > Steroidobacterales > Steroidobacteraceae > 13-2-20CM-66-19. Next base: position 5,789 of record JAFAVO010000024.1, read on the forward strand.
CCGCTCGCGATCCTGCTCGCCTGGACCGCCGGTGGCCGCGCTGCCGATGCACCCGCCTATGCGCAGGGCGCGGCCACTTTTCAGGCCAATTGCGCGGTCTGTCATGGACCTGGGGGCGCCGGTATCCCGGCCCTCGCCCCGCCACTCACATCCTATCCGGCGCGCTACGCCGCCAGCCCCGAGGGCCGGCGGCAGCTCGCCATCACGCTGCTCTACGGCATGTTCGGCGACATCACCGTCGGGCCGAGCCATTTCAATGCTCAGATGCCGGAGTTCGCGCGCCTGGATGACGCGACGCTCGCCGCGACACTGAACTTCGTGGTGTTCGACCTGGCGCACGCCCCGGCCGAGGTCAAGCCGCTTACGGGCGATGAGATCGCCGCCGAGCGAGCGCATCCCCTCGATGCGGCCGCCGTGCGCGAACAGCGCAAGAGCCTGGCTGCCGGCGGATCCTGAGCGATGACAGCGCTTCGCTTGGCCCTGGCCGCGGCCCTCGCCACGGGCGCGTTCGCCGCCGCGGTGCGCGCAAGTCCCGCACAGGACTACATGCTCTATTGCATGGGCTGCCATGGCGCGCAGGCGCAGGGTGTGCACGGAAAGATCCCACCGCTTGCAGGCTCACTCAGCCTCTACATGCGCACCGCCGAGGGGCGCGATTACGT
>JAFAVO010000030.1 GCA_019242385.1 Gammaproteobacteria bacterium
ACCCCGCCGAGCTGTTGATCCTCGAGCGGACTCAAACCCCAGGGTTGGGTCGTGGTCAGATGCCAGAAGAACAACGGCCGTCCCGCCATGGTGAGGATCGCGCCGAGAAACCCCATGTGCATCGAAGTGAAGCCGCCCACGGCCAGGACATCGATCGCATGCAGCCGCTCACCCTGGAGGATCTCGCGCCACAACCAGATCGCACTGCCAAAGAGCGTGATGTGCATCGTCCAATAACAGGCGGTGGAGGCAAAGGTGGAGTCGTAGGCAGCCGGCATGTGCCACAACCAGAGCGCGATGAAGAACCCGCTGCAGGCGCCCCACAGCCGCTTACGTCCGTGGCGCTCCGCGCCAGGTGGCAGTGCGAGCGCGATGAGCGGAGCGGCCACGAGGATCAGCACCATGTGCTGCGCGATACGCGCCGAGAAAAGCGCCACCGACAGCGCGCACAGGGGTGAGACGAAGGCGACGAGCGCGATGCTCCAGCCCGACACGGCATAGGCGTCTGCCTTGCCGCTACGTGCGAGCCGCACGAGCACAACGAGCGCCAGCAGCAGCACGGCGAGCAGCAGCGGATCGAGATTGAAGCGAGTGAGCAGTTCAGCGGGCGACGGCGGAGTACCGCAGTACGGTACCTGGGTTACCGGATCATGAGAAGCCACCATTGTCAGCGTGCGCCTCCATGCGCGCGTGAGCGTCGTCCTGCGCACACGCCGCCGTCATTTTAGGTGAGTGTCAATCGTTGGCGACGTCGGCACGAGCCTTCACAGGACACCGTCCTGTTCTGACACAACACGCGCGCTCGCGCCGGCGCTTTCGGCTCGAGCTCACTCCTGACCGGAGAGGCGCTGCGCGCGCGCGGCGTGATGCTGGGCACGCTTCATCCAGGGGAACACAAACCACAGCAGCAGATAGAGCCCGGCAATGACTGTGCCCAGACACAACGATAACCACAGCACGGGCTTCACCACATACGCAACCAACGCGACCTCGAGCGCTATGGCGAGCATGAACGGCGCCATAGCGATGGTCATGAGGCGCGAGGCGTAGTTGGAAAAATAGCGCGAGATACGCTCCGGCTCTGCCTGCCGATGGAAAGCAGCCGGCGCCATGATCAAGCCAACGGTGATGGCCACCAGCACCAGCGCCGCCAGATGCAACAGCCGTCCGGCGGGCGGTAGTGCCTCGGTGAAGCGTTGGTTGAACACGGCGATCAGCTGAAAGCCGAAGAGCGCCTGAATGCCAGGCAGCACCATACGGCTTTCCTTGATGATGTGATCGACCTGCTCGCTCAAAGACTCCTGTTTCTCACTCTCCACAGCGGCGCCTCCATGCACTGGCAGCGCGCCGGCAGCGGCGCTGTCAGGGCAGCGCCTGCGGCGGCACTGGCATCAGGTTTGTGTTCAGGTGTTGCATTATCCACAGCGAGCCAAACACCACCAGGCCTGCGATCAGCAGGCCGAAAGCGAGCGCCAGCACGTTGTTGGTGTTGTCCGGAGCGGTGGTGATGTGGAGGAAGAACACGAGGTGAATGCCCATCTGCGCGACTGCAAAGACCGCGATCGCCATCGGCACGCTCGGACCGTAGATGAGCTCGGTGTGCGCCGCCCAGAAAGAGGCAACGGTGAGCAGGATCGCGAGCGCCAGTCCGTACACATACGTCAATACGCTCGCGCTGAGGCTGCGCTGCTCGCCAAAGAGCGGACCCTCGGGCGGGTGAGTTCCGCCGTCGACTGTTCGTGATGGTTCAGACATAGGGGGTCGTCCCGACCAGGTATACGAGGTTGAAAATGGCCACCCAGATGATGTCCAGCGTGTGCCAGAAGAGGCTGAAGCACAGATAACGGTGGCGGATGTTCTGGCGGAACCCCTTGGCGAGGAACTGCGCCATCATGGTCCCGAGCCAGAGCAGGCCCGCGGTCACGTGCAGCCCGTGGCAGCCGACCAGCGTGAAGAAGGCGGACAGAAAGGCGCTGCGGCTCGGGCCGTAGCCGCGCCCGATGAGGCTCGCGAACTCGCGTATCTCGAGCGCCAGAAACCCCGCGCCGAGGAGGCCGGTGAGCAGCAGCGCGACCTGCGTCCACGACTGATTGCGGCGCTCGACCGCGAGGGTCGCCATGCCGCACATGAAGCTCGAAGCGAGCAGCAGCGCCGTCTCCGCGGCCACACTGCCCGGGTGAAAGAGGTCCTGCGACCGTGGGCCGCCAGCGGTGGCGCCGGCGAGCACCGCATAGGTTGCGAACAGCGTGGCAAAAATGATGATGTCCGAGAGCAGGAAGATCCAGAAACCATAGCCGACCACGACGCGCTTCGATGCGGGGCCGCCGCGGCCGTGTCCGCTGGCGTAGCCGTGTGCCGCACGGGCATCGAGCCCCGGGCCGAGGTCGAGCAGCTCCTCATCGAGTGCCGCCTGCCGCTCGGCGCTGGCGTTCATTGCGCCGCGGCTCCGGCAGCATGCGCCGCGAGCCACGCCGCACGCGCCGCGCGGCGCGCACGATCGATGCGCGCGACCTCCTCCACCGGCACGATATACGCCTCGACATCGCGCCACGCGAACCACACGAACACCGCGTACGCCGCCACCAGCCCCACCGCGACCATCCACCAGATGTGCCAGATCAGGGCGAAGCCGGTCATGGTGGCGAAGAAGGCGGTGATGAAGCCTGTGGGGCTGTTGCGCGGCACCTCGATCGGTGCGTAATGCGGCTCGGCGGCCAACTGTTGCGTCTCGATCGCGCGCTGCTTCAAGTGCCAGTACGGCTCGTCACCTTCTACGTTCGGCATTACCGCAAAGTTGAACGCGGGCGGTGGCGAAGGCGTCGCCCACTCGAGCGAGCGACCGTCCCAGGGATCGCCCGTGGTGTCGCGCAGCCGCTCGCGCTGGCGAATACTGACCACGAGCTGCATGACCTGCGCGAGTATTGCCAACAGGCTCAGCACCACACCGGCCGCCGCAATCAATATCCATGGCCGCCATTCCGCGACCTCATAGTGCTGCAGGCGGCGTGTCATGCCGAGCAGCCCGACGATGTACAGCGGCACGAACGTGACGTAGAACCCGGAAAGCGCCAGCCAGAAGGCAGCCTTGCCCCAGCGCTCCTCGAGGCGAAAGCCGAACGCCTTCGGGAACCAGTAGGTGAAACCGGCAAAGGCGCCGAACAGCACCCCGCCGACGATGACGTTGTGGAAGTGCGCGACCAGGAACAGGCTGTTGTGCAGCTGGAAGTCGACCGGTGGTACCGCGAGCAGCACTCCGGTCATGCCACCGAGAACGAAGGTCACCATGAAGCCGAGCGACCAGAGCATCGGCGTGCGGAAGGTCACACGTCCGCCGTATATGGTGAAGAGCCAATTGTAGATCTTCACTCCAGTGCCCACGGCGATGATCGAGGTCGCGATGCCGAATGCCGCATTGACACTGCCGCCTGCACCCATGGTGAAGAAGTGGTGCAGCCACACCATGAATGACACCAGGCAGATGAAGAGCGTCGCCACTACCATGGAGCGATAGCCGAACAGGGGCTTGCGCGAGAAGGTGGAGATCACCTCGGAGAAGAT
>JAFAVO010000168.1 GCA_019242385.1 Gammaproteobacteria bacterium
CGCCGCGCGCGAGCTTGAGCGCGGTGTCGATGGCGCCGGAGCCCTGGCCGGCTGCGTTCTGAAACACCGTCACCTTGAGGTCACCCGTCTTCATCGCCGCGAGCCCATCTGCGGTCGCGTCGATGCCCGCCACCACGGTGGCGGTCAGCAGCCGCGCCTGTTTGAGCGACTGGATGGCGCCGATCGCCATCTCATCGTCGTTGGCGACCACCGCACGCGGGCGCAGGCCCGTGCTCAGCCAGTTGGTCATCAGGTCGGCGGCCTCGGTGCGCTTCCAGTTGGCGGCCTGCTTCGCGAGTACGCGAATCCCACGGCACTCGGGGCGCTTGATCACCTCATAGATGTCCTGGGTGCGCTGGCGCGTCGACTGATTGGTGAGCTCGCCCATCATGATCACGATGTCGCCCTGGCCCTGCAGCAGTCGGCAGACCTCCGTCATCTGCAAGGTCCCCGACTGGGTCTCATCGGACCCGACGAAGGCTACCCCGGACGGCAGCTGCCGATCCCCCGGCAGGCGGTTCACGTACACGAGCGGAATGCGGGCGCGGGTGACGAGCCGGGTGATGCGCGGCGTGGCATCGGTGTCCACGGCGTTCACGATGATCGCGTCCACCTTCTGCGCCACGAAGTTCTCGACCTGATTGAGTTGACGCCCGATGTCGCTCTGGGCGTCCTCGAACTGGATGGCCGCGTGCACCTGCTGCGCCCGCGCTTGCATGCTGGTGCGCACCGCGGTGAGAAAATTGTCATCGAACGATGCCATGGAGACACCGAGGGTCGCTGCCGCCGAGGCGTGCTGCAGCGTCGGGAGCACGGCGGCCAGGAGTCCGAGGATCATGTGCCTCATCATCGGATGAGTCTAAGCGCCGGCCCGCACAGAAGCGACAGGATGACGCCTGCGATCGGCTTTGTTAGTGTCTCGCGGCGTCTTCACCTCGCGCCGTGTCCCGGGGCGGCGCAGGAGCTTCGCACGCGGTGAAATACCTGCCACTCATCTGGTCGGGTCTGTGGCGCAAGCCCGGTCGCACGATCCTCATCTTCCTCCAGGTGACCGTGGCGTTTGCGCTTTTCGGAGTCCTGCAGGGACTGAAGAGCGGCGTCGCGCAGGCGGTCGCAGCGGCGCGCGCCGATCTGCTCATCGTCCACAGCCGCCTGAGCTCCATCGCGCAACCGCTGCCCCTGGGGCTGCTCGCGCAGATCCGTTCGGTCAGCGGCGTGAAGCTGGCCATTCCGGTGGAGCTCTCGGGCGGGATCTATCAGAACCCGAGCGAACGGATCGGCGTTGTGGCGATCGCTCCGGATGAGGACTGGCCGTCGGCATTCACCTTCACCATCGCACCGGAATACCTCGCCGCCTTCCGCAATTCGCGTACCGCCATGCTGGTGAGGGATCTGGTGGCGCAGAAGTACGGCTGGAAGATCGGCGATCACATTCCGCTGAAGCTGCCCATCGCGCAACAGAACGGCTCGACCGACTGGGCCTTCGATGTCGTCGGGACCTTCACCGACAGCGACGTCGGCGGTGGCCGGCACATCGTGATCGTGAGCTATCCTTATTTCGATGAGGCCCGGGCGCTGCAGAAGCACACGGTCAACCACTTCAATGTGGCGATCACCGACCCGCAGCTCGCGGCCCGCGTCGCCGATGCCATCGATGCGCGCTTCGCCAACTCCTCGCACGAGACCAAGACCGAGTCGCTGCGCGAGATGGCGCAGGCCTCGATGCAGGCCATCGGAGATTTCGACTTCCTGATCCGTGCCGTGGTGGGGGCGGTGCTCGTCGCGCTGCTCTTTGCGACCACGACCATGATGGTGCAGTCGATCCGCGAGCGCACGCCCGAGCTTGCGGTCGTGAAGACGCTCGGCTTCACCGATCGTGCCGTGTTCCTGCTGATTCTCGCCGAGGCGCTCGCCGTGTTCCTTGCCGGGGCCGTGTCCGGGCTCGCATTGGCCACGCTGGTCCTGCCCCTTGCGGCGCGCTTCGTGCTCGGGCTGTCGATGCCGGGGGTCGTGGTGGCGATCGGCATCGCCCTCGGTGTGCTCGTCGCGCTGATCAGCGCCACCGTCCCGGCGGCTCTCGCCGCGAGGCTCCCAGTCGCCCAGGCACTCGGCGGTCACCGCGCAGCATGAGCTTCAACCGGCAGTTCGTTGCGCTGCTGCGCATGAGCCTGGCGGCGAGCACGCAGCGCCTCGGCTCGGTCCTCACCATTCTGATCGGTGTCACCTGCGCCGTTACCGTCCTGGTATCGATGCTGGCGATGGGCAGCGGGGCGCGGCGGCAGGTTCTCGCGGGCGTGCACGAGGACCGGGTCGTCGTGAACAGCCGTGGCGCGAGCGGCATCGAGAGCAGCATCCCGCGGGAGGAAGCGGATACCGTGCGCGACCTGCCGGGCATCAAGCTCGGCGCGGGCGGCAAACCCCTGGTCGAGTTCCACGCCATAGTGCCCATCGAGGCGCGCCGGCGCGGCACGGGCAGGCGGATCTTCTTCCCGCTCGTCGGGGTCACCGGCTCGCCAACCGAGTCGGACCCTGAGCTGCACCTCACCGAGGGGCGAGTGTTTCGCGCCGGTCTGCACGAGCTGATCGCCAGTGTTCCCTGCGTGCGTCAGTTCAGCGGATTTGCGCTCGGCGATAAACGTCCGATCGGGGGCGCCGACTGGACCGTCGTCGGGCACTTCCAGCAGGGAGACACGCAGCAGTGTGTGGTGCTCGCCGACGCCGAAATCCTCATGTCGACCTTCAACACCAACACCTACACCGAGGCCACGGCAACGCTGCGGTCACCGGCCGACTACGCCCGGCTGCAGCACGCCCTGGAATCGAACCCGAGCCTGCACCTCGAGGTGCGCCACGAGCGCGAAGCGCGCGAGGAGGGCATCAGGCAGCTGAACGGGCTGCTCAATTTCGCCGCCTACTTCGTCGGGGCAATCATGGCGATCGGCGCTACCCTCGGCGCAGTGAATTCGTTGTATTCCATGGTCGATGCGCGCCGCCGCGAGCTCGCCACGCTGCGCGCGATCGGCTTCGGCTCCGGCGCCGTAGCGGCATCCATACTGTGCGAGTCGATGGTGCTCGCGCTCCCGGGCGCCTTGCTCGGCGTGCTGCTGGCGCGAGCGCTCTTTCACCGCATGGCGGTGAGTCCTTTCGGATTCAGCTTCCTCCTCGATGTCACTCCGCACCTCGCCCTCACCGGTGTGGCCTGGGCGCTCGCCATGGGGCTGATCGGCGGGCTGCTGCCCGCGGTGCGGGCCGTGCGTGTGCCCGTGACTACTGCGTTGCGCGCCGCTTGAGCCTGCGCAGACTCCTCGCCTGGATGGTGAGCCTGGCGGCGGTGCACGTCGCCCTCGGCGCCGCGACGAGCCCAGACCCGGCGACGACCAGCGCCTACATCGAGCACGCCTGGAGCACGCTGACCCGCTCCATGACCGACTGCGCCTCGCTCACGGACCCGAAGGTGGCGACTCGCCCGGTGTTGTATCTGCCCGCGCAGTTTCCCGTGCCGGCGGAGCTCGCGGCGGTGCGCGGGCGGTGTCATGTCGATGTGCGTACTCTGCCGCGCGTGATCGGCCAGCTCGGAGATGTCGATGCGTCGCACCTTCCGGTGCAGGGGCTGCTCTACCTGCCGCACCCGTACGTGGTGCCCGGCGGCTTCTTCAACGAGATGTATGGGTGGGACAGCTACTTCATTGTGCTCGGACTGCTGGCCGATCGGCACACCGCGCTCGCGCGCGATATGGTGGAGAACGCGCTCTTCGAGGCGGAGCACTACGGCGGGGTGCTTAATGCCAATCGGACCTACTACCTGAGCCGGTCGCAGCCGCCGCTGCTCTCGGCCATGATGGCGGCGCTGTTGCACGAGGGCGGTTTCGCGGCCCCCGCGGAGGAGCTCGCCTGGCTCGCGCGTGCGTATCCGCTGGCCGTGCGCAACCACGAAATCTGGATGCGCCAGGAGCACCACGCTGGTGCCACGGGACTTGCGCGCTACCGGGATCTCGGCAGCGGGCCGGTGCTCGAAGCACGCGACAGCCGCTATTACCGCTCAGTGATCGCCTGGCTCGAGCGGCATGCAGATGAAGACCCCGGCTATCTGATCAAGGCGCCGCAGCACCCCAGTGATGCCGAGGCCGGCCGACTCGCTGCCGCCAGCTGCGATGTGCAGGCCTCGAGGGTCTGTGCCGGCGCCTGGCTCGGTGGCTATCGCTTGACCGCCGACTACTACCAGGGCGACCGCGCGATGCGCGAGTCGGGTTTCGACATCAATTTTCACTTCGGACCTTTTGGCGGCTCGACTCACCACTACGCCGCGGTCGGCTTGAATGCGCTGCTGTACCGCTACGAGCTCGACCTGGCCGATTTCGCGCGGCGGCTCGGCCGCAGCGCCGACGCCGAGCGCTGGGTGCACATGGCCGCGGCGCGCCGCGCAGCCATTGACCAGTATCTGTGGCGACCGGAGCAGGGCCGTTACGCGGACTATGATTTTGCCGCCGGCAAGCCCGCCGCCTCGGTCTATCTGACGATGTTCTATCCGCTCTGGGCGGGCGCCGCCTCGGCCTCCCAGGCGGCGGCGGTGCGCGAGCACCTGCCGCGCTTCGAGGGTGCGGGCGGGCTGGCCATGGACGATCGTCCGAGTGGTGCGCAGTGGGATGCCCCCTTCGGCTGGGCACCGACGAACTGGCTTGCGCTGTGCGGCCTCGAGGCCTACGGATTCGACGCCGACGCGCGGCGCCTTGCGGAGAAATTCACCGCCACCATCGATCGGAGCCTGGCCGCCGATGGCACCATCCGCGAGAAATACAACATGGTGCTCGGTAATGCCGACGTCCACGTGACCGCCGGCTACACGCAGAACGTGGTCGGCTTTGGCTGGACCAATGGCGTGTACCTGAAGATGCGGCAGCTGCTCGCCAGCGAGAGTCACGGCGGACCCTGCAGCGTCACTCCCGGCGCGGCGAAACCCGGCGCGCGATGAGCCGGCTTTGAAACATTGTGATGCGCGTCACGCGCTCGCGCTCGCGCTCCAGCATATGGTTGCAGTGCGGTAACGACTGGAGGCGCCGGGAGAGGAGCACATGTCGGACGATGCGAAATTGGGATTGATCGTGCTCTTCATGGTGTTTGCGCTCATGGTGATCGGCCCGGTCATCGCGGGCTGACCCCGCTAGGGGGACACCGGCGCAGGCCGCGGCAGCGGCAGGCCTTTCCTGGCGGCCTCCGCCCGCAGCAGGTCCGGGCGGTCCGAGATGATGCCGTCCACACCCATATCGATCAGACGGGCCATGTCTTCCGGCTGATTCACGGTCCAGACGATGACCGGCAGCCCCAGCTGGTGCGCCTCGGCGATCGAGCGCGCATCGACATCCGCGTAGTCCGGAGACCAGATCTTGCCGCCCGCGGCCTTGATGGCGCGCGGCACCGAGCCGCCGTGATCGCGCGGCTCGAAACCGGCCGTCCAGACCGAGGCGGCATCCGTGTGGACATTGGAATCCGAGCCGGACTGCTCGGTGAGATAGACCGTCGGGATCTCCGGAGCCTGCTTCTGCACCAGCTGCAGCGTGCGCCAGTCGAAGGACTGGATCATCACGCGGTCGCTGAAGTGCTCACGACGCAGCAGGTCGAGAACCGCCGCGACGAAGTGCTGCGGATCGAGTGACTCCTCGGGGTGGGTCGGGTCGATCTTGGTCTCGATATTCAGGCGCACGTGTCGGTCGCCGGAACGGCGCACGAGGTCGAATACCTCGGCGAGCGTCGGAATGCGGGTGCCGGGAATCGCGACCTGTTCCGGGAAGCGCGCGGCATAGGCACTTCCGGGGCGGATCTGCCCGACGTCGTACTGCTTCACCTGCGCCAGTGTGAGCTTGATGAAGGGAATCTCCGCCGGAATGTATTTTCCGTCGGGCGCGCGCGCGAGATCGGGGTTGAGGCCGCGCTCGTGCGACACCACGACCACCCCATCGCGCGTGACGCCCATGTCGAGCTCGAGGGTATCGACACCCATCGACAGCGCATTGGCGAAAGACTGCAGAGTGTTCTCGGGCCTCAGCGCCCGCCCGCCCCGATGAGCCTCGATGTCGAAGCTGCCGAGGCGGTGGCTGGAAACGCCGCTGGCCTCGCTGTTTGCCGGGCGGGAAGCGGGCATGAGACTCAAGAGGAAGAGCCCCGTGAGGAGGGCACGTAACGCGGGCATTTCGACATCTCCCAAGGTGTCAGTTGAATCATAGGTGCTCGATTGGCGCAGCAGTTGCCAGTTCCGGCTCGCTGCCTCGCGCGCCGGGCGCCCAGACGAGCGGAGCAACCCTCGGCACCATCCAGGTCCATCCCACCAGACCGGCAAGACTCACTGCGGCGGCGGTGACGAAGGCTGCCGTGAAGTGATGGGTCTCCTCGACCAGCAGTCCGGTGAGCGCCGGCGCGATCACCCCGGCGAAGTTTCCGCAGCAGTTCTGGATTCCGACCCAGCGGGCGGAAGCGGCCGGTCCGGCCAGAATCTGTGGAATCGCGAACACGCCCGCCGAGGACGCCCCGACGAGCACCTGGTAGATGAAGATCCCGGCGAGCGCCCAGGGTTGCGAGCCGAACGCGATGCCTAACATGCAGCCGACGGTGCCGACATGCGCCACGACCATCACCGACTTGTATGCAGTGTTCGCCCAGCCAGCGCGGACGAACCGGTCGATCGCCCAGCCGCCGATGACCGAACTCAGTGCGCTGACGAGCCAGGCGCCGCCGGTGAGGCTCGCCATCTCGCCGGTCGAAAACCCGCGCTCGCGCACCACATAGTAGGGAAGCCAGTTCAGCACGAAATAGAACACGTAGTTGGTCGAGAACAGCCCGAGCGCCGTGCCCCAGAGCGAAGGCTGGCGCAGGATGGCACGCATCGGCGGGTGGCGCGTGGCACTCGCCTCGACCGGCTGGGCCGGCAACCGCACACGCGACCACGGCAGCAGCCACAGGAGCGACAAGCTGCCGAAGATCCAGAAGGCTGCTCGCCAGCCATAGTGCACCATGATCAGCCCGCCGCCGTAAGCACCTACCGCCGGACCGAACTGATAGGCGAAGGCCAGGATGCCATTGGCGAGGCCGAGGCTGCCGACGGGCACCGAGGCCGCGAGCAGTTTGGAGGCACTCGGGAATCCCGCGCTCTCACCGACTCCCAGCAGCATACGCAGCAGCAGCAGCGCGGCGAAGGAGTGGGCGAATCCAACCATCATGGTGGCACATGCCCAGAGCGCCAGCCCGACGGCAAGCACGCGGTGTGCCCCGTAGCGCTCGGCCACCCAACCGACCGGGATCTGCAGGATGGAGTATGTCCAGAAGAACGCCGAGAACAGAATCCCGAGCTCCTTCGGGCTGAGCCCCAGCTCTTCCTGGATCAGGTGCGCGGCCGTCGGGACGGCGCCGCGATCGACGTAGTTGATGAAGAGCGCCGCCGCCAGCAGGCCAACGATCCACCAGCGGGCGAAGGGCGTCAGCTCAGACGCTGTAGGCGGAGTCCTCAATGCGCATAGTCCGCTTCACTGCGGTCCAGCAGCCGCTTCAGCGCATCGAAGTGGAGCTCGCTGCGATTCACGCCACCGACCTCGGTGCAGGCATCGAATTGCGCGACGGTCGCCGCGATGACCGCTTGCGGAACGATACGCAGGGTACGGCCGGTCGAGAGCGCCAAAATCTGGGCCTGGCAGGCGCGCTCGAGAAAGTACAAGCGCTCGAATGCCTGTGCCGGGGAGCCGCCGACCACCAGCACCCCGTGATTACGGAGCATGAGGACCGACTTGTCACCGAGTGCCTGGGCCATGCGCTCGCCTTCGCTGGCATCGAGAGCCAGGCCGTTGTAGTCGTACCAGGCGAGCTGCCCGTGGAAGCCGATGGCACTCTGTACTGCCATCTCGAGGCCTGCCTCCTCGAGCATGCCAATGGCGGTGGCATAGGGCATGTGCGTATGGAGCACGCAGCGTGCCTGGGGTGCGAGGCGGTGGACCGGCAGGTGGATGTGGAGGGCCGTGTCCTCGACCAGCCCGCGTCCCGACACCAGCTTGCCACTGAAGTCGAGCTCCATCAGATCGCTCGCCTTCACCTCCGACCAGAGCAGCCCGAAGGGCGCGAGGTAGAACCGGTCGGAGTGACCGGGAACGAGCATGGTCAGGTGATTGTCGATGCCCTCATTGAGAGCGAAGCGCGCCGCGAGGCGATGACACGCGGCAAGATCGATGCGCGCCTGGCGCCTCAGATCGCCGCGGGCCCAGGTTGCATCGGCCGGAATGTTCATAGCAGGTCCTTTCAGCGGCTGCCCAGGTGCCTTTGCGGCTACGGGCTTTCCGCGCCCGATTATACGGACCGCGCCGCACGCAGACGCTTCCAGTCACGGCGGATCTCGCGCGCAGCGTTGTGCCCGGGGATACCGGATACGCCTCCGCCCGGGTGGGCGGAGGAGCCGCAGAGGTAGAGACCGGCGATGGGCGTGCGATAGTCGGCCCAGTGAGGTGCGGGGCGCTGCCAGAAGAGCTGATCGGCGCAGAGCTCGCCATGAAAGATATGGCCCTGCGGCAGGCCCACGATGGACTCGAGATCGGGCGCGACCAGCGTCTCGATGCCGATGATCTGCGATGAGAACCCGGGTGCCATCGAGTCGATGACCGCGAGCGCCGCCTGGGTGAGGTTGGCTTTCTCATCGGCCCACGAGGCGTCATTGCGCAACCGATAGGGCGCATGGCCGCCGAACACGTTGATGACGTGCTTACCGGAAGGCGCGAGCGAGTCATCGACGATCGTGGGCACCACCGGAGTGAGGAAGGGCCGGCTCGAGTACCAGCCGTACTTCGCATCATCGTACGCGCGCTCCAGATACTCGATGGATGGCGCGATGTGCACATAAGTGGGATAGGGGAACTGCATACGCCCGGCATCGAACGCCCGATAGCGCGGCGGCTCGTGGGCAGCGATGTTCAGCTTGAAGGCGGTCGAGAACGTGCGGAAGGTCTCGATCTCGCGCAACAGCTCCGCCGGCAGATGCGCAGGTGCGATGAGTCGCTTGTAGAGCGTGGTTGCGGCCGCATTACAGGCGATGACGCGTGCATGGAATTGCCGCCCATCGCTCGTGCGTACGCCGCGCGCACGGCCATCGGCGACCAGGACCTCTTCGACCGCGGCGTCGGTCAGCACTTCCATCCCAAAGCGCGCACCCGAACGGGCGATGGCGGCGGTGATCGCACCCATGCCACCGCGCACGAATCCCCAACCGCCCGCTCCCTCATGCTCACCCATCAGGTGATGCATGATCACGTAGGCCGTGCCGGGGGACCTCGGGCCGGCGAAGGTGCCGATCGAGGCATAGTAGGCGAGCAGGGCTCTGATCGTATCGTGCTCGAACCACGCCGCGAGATAGTCGTGAGCGCTCTGGGTCAGCAAATCGACCATGCGGTAGGCGCGATCGCCGATCTTGCGATGACGCCACAGGAGCGACGCGCTGCGCCTGAAGCTCGGCCAACTGCGCCGCACCGGGTCGACCGGAGTCTCGAACAGCAGCTGCCGTACGAGAGCAGCTGACTCCCCGAGGTAGCGCACGAATTGCGGATAGATCTCCGCATCGTGACGCGAGAAGCGCGCAAACTCAGCCTGCGTCCTCTGCAGATCGTCGCTGTAAAGGATGTAGTCGTCGCCGCCGAGCGGGCAGAACAGGTCATTGGCGGGCAACACCTGAAGTCCGAACGCGGCGAGCTCGAGGTCGCGGATGATGCGCGGGTGCAGCAGGCTCATCAGGTAGGAGAAGATCGACGCGCGAAAGCCCGGCGCGATCTCCTCGGTGACCGCCGCGCCGCCGATGACGTGCCGCCGCTCCAGCACCAACACCTTGCGGCCGGCGCGGGCAAGATAGTTGGCACAGACAAGGCCGTTGTGACCAGCGCCGATGACGATCGCGTCGTGCATCGCCGCGGCGCTCAGCCGATGCGCTCGCCGCTTGCGCGGTCGAACAGATGGATGGCGCTCTGGGAGAAATCGATGCCGACCGGCTCGCCGATCGCGACCGAAAACGTCTTGTCGGCTTTCACGGTCACGAACTCGGAGTCTGCACGGCAGGTGACCAGGGTGTGGTCGCCCATCAGTTCGG
>JAFAVO010000215.1 GCA_019242385.1 Gammaproteobacteria bacterium
CGCGCCCGGCCGAAATTGATCGGCTCGAGCAGCTGCTTGATGAGGAAACGCGAGCTCGGCACGATCGAGCCCAGCATGCGCGGATGGCGGAAGAAATTGCGCACGAACAGCAGCACGTTGCCACTCCGCGTCCGGGGCAGGTTTTCAGGTTTGTTGTTCATGTTCTGTACCCAGTGTCAGTGCCACCGTCACTCTATAGCAATATTCGCGCTCCGAAGCCAACTCCACTGCAACCCCCCGGCGGTTAAACGCGGGCTTGGCGGGCGCCCTGCGAGGCTTCAGCCGCCCGAGCGTTTGGCCTCGAAGCCGAGCCGGCACAGCTCCGCGACCAGTCGATCGCGGTGATCGCCCTGGAGCTCGATCCGGCCGTCTTTGACCGCACCGCCCGCACCGCAGAGCTTCTTCAGACGTGCACCGAGCTCATCGAGCTGCGCCGCATCGAGTGGCAGCCCGGTGATCACCGTGACGCCCTTGCCGGCGCGCCCGGCGACTTCCCGCCCGACACGCACGCGGGCCGCGGCCGGCGGCAGTGCCGGGCCGCGGCGCGCGCGCGCCGCCTGCGCGGCATCGCGCAGCACGACGCCGCGATATGTGTGTTTGACCTTCATCGTAGTGTTACGAGGGTGAGGCGACTACAATCCGCCCGACCCCGCAGCCGCGGCTGCCACCGTAACACATAAGACGGAACTCACCTCATGACCCCTCGGTCGCGCTTGCACGTTCCCTCGCCGCCGGCGCGGCCGGGGCAGGAACCTGACTTCAGCTACCTGCAGCTCTCGCCGGCGGGCGCGGTCGACCGCCCCGATGTGTCTGCCAGCGCGCGCGACATCGAGAACCTGTCCCTCGAGCTCGTGCGCGTGCTCGACGACGAGCACCGTGCGGTCGGGCCGTGGGATCCGCATCTGGAGCCCCCGGAGCTGCAGGTGGCGCTGCGCCACATGCTGCTCACGCGGCTGTTCGACGATCGCATGCAGAGGATCCAGCGCCAGGGCCGCATCTCCTTCTATATCAAGTCGACCGGGGAGGAGGCGGTGGCGGTCGCCGCCGCGATGGCCATGCAGCCGGGGGACATGCTGTTTCCCTCCTACCGCCAGCAGGGGCTGCAGGTGGTGCGCGGCCGGAACCTGGTGGAGCTCATGTGCCAGTGCCTCTCCAACACGCGCGACATGTGCAAGGGCCGGCAGATGCCGATCATGTACCACTTCGGCCCGGGGAACATCTTCTCGATCTCAGGCAATCTCGGCACGCAGTTTCCGCAGGCGGTCGGCTGGGCCATGGCGGCCGCGATCAAGGGCGAGGATCACATCGCCGCGGGCTGGATCGGCGAAGGCTCGAGCGCGGAGGCGGATTTCCACTATGCGATGACTTTCGCCGCCGTGTACCAGGCGCCGGTAATCCTCAACCTGGTGAACAACCAGTGGGCGATTTCCACTTTCCAGGGTTTCGCGGGCGGCGAGCACCGCACTTTCGCGCAGCGCGGCCCGGGCTACGGCATTCCCGGCATTCGCGTCGATGGCAACGACTTCCTGGCGGTGTACGCGGTCACGCAATGGGCCGCGCAGCGCGCCCGGCAGAGCGCAGGTCCTACGCTCATCGAGCACGTCACCTATCGGGCCGCGGCGCATTCGACCAGCGACGACCCTTCCCGCTACCGGCCGAAGGAGGAATGGCGCGCCTGGCCGCTCGGAGATCCGATCACCCGTCTCAAGCAGCACCTGATCGCGCTAGGGGAATGGTCCGAGGAGCGCCACGCGCAGCTGCACCAGGAGCTCGAGGCCCACGTAACCGCCTGCTGGAAGGAAGCGGAATCGTACGGCACGCTCACCCACGGTCCGTTCCTCGATCCGCTCACCATGTTCGATGACGTGTTCCGCGACATGCCGCCGAACCTGCAGCACCAGCGCGAAGAGATGCGCGCGCTGCTCGAGGCCCAGCGCAGCGCCGCGGGCGCCGAGGCTGAGCCGCACGAGGCCCACGGCACGCCGACACGCGCGCACGAGGGCTAGAGCATGGCGCGCATGAACATGGTGCAGGCGCTGAATTCCGCGATGGACGTGATGCTCGGCCGCGATCCGCGCGTCGTGATTCTCGGTGAGGACGTCGGCTACTTCGGCGGGGTGTTCCGGGTCACCGACGGCCTGCAGCGCAAGTACGGCGAGCATCGCGTGCTCGACACACCGATCGCCGAAGGCGGCATCATCGCGGCCGCGATCGGCCTGGGTGTCAACGGGCTCAAGCCGGTCGCCGAGATCCAGTTCGCCGACTACATCTACCCGGGCTTCGATCAGGTGGTGAGCGAGCTCGCCCGCATCCGCTACCGCTCGGCGAGCGAATTCCACGTACCGGTCACGATCCGCACGCCCTGCGGGGGCGGTATCCGCGGCGGCCAGACTCATTCGCAGAGCCCCGAGGCGATCTTCGCGCACGTGTGCGGCATCAAGGTAGTGATGCCGTCCAACCCCTACGACGCCAAGGGCCTGCTCATCAGTGCCATCGAGGACGAGGATCCGGTCGTGTTCTTCGAGCCCAAGCGCATCTACAACGGGCCCTTCGACGGTGATCCTCACAAGCCGGCCGTGCCCTGGAGCGCGCATCCTCGCGGCGAGGTACCCGACGGGCACTACTCGGTGCCGATCGGGCGCGCGGAAGTGGTGCGCGAAGGCGCCGAGGTCACGGTGATCACCTATGGCACGATGGTGCACGTGGCCGAGGCCGCGGTACGCACCACCGGCATCGATGCCGAGATCGTCGATGTGCGGACCATGTCCCCGCTCGACTCCGACACGCTGTGCCGCTCGGTGTGCAAGACGGGCCGCTGTGTCGTCGTGCACGAGGCGACCCGCTTCAGCGGCTACGGCGCGGAGCTCGTCGCGACCGTGCAGGAGCAGTGCTTCTGGAATCTCGAGGCGCCGATCAAGCGCGTCGCGGGCTGGGACACTCCTTACCCGCATGCCTTCGAGTGGGAGTACTTTCCCGGGCAGGCGCGCATCGCTGCCGCCCTCAAAGAGGTTACGGAGACGGAATGAGCCGCTACGTCTTCAAGCTACCGGATCTGGGCGAGGGCACGGTCGAGGCCGAGATCGTCGGCTGGCGCGTGAAGCCCGGGGACACCGTTGCCGAGGACGAGGTGGTCGTCGAGGTCATGACCGAGAAAGCGGCGGTGGAGGTTCCCGCCCCGGTGAGCGGCCGGGTGATCTCTACCACGGGATCTCCGGGCGACATGGTGCCCGTGGGCGCCGAGCTCATCGTGCTCGAAACCGACGCGGCTGCCGCGGGCGCTGCGCCTGCGGCGAAACCTGCAGGTGCACCGAGCCCCCAACCGGCGGCTGCGTCCGCGGCCGCCCCCGCGGCGCCGGCGATGGCTGCATCGCCCGGACGTGCACGCGCAACGGGCGCCAATGGCGGCGCACCGGTCGCCGCAGCTGTGGCTGCGCCCGCCTCGAGCGCAACCGCTGCGCGCACCGCGCGCGTTGCGACCTCGCCCGCCATTCGCCGCCG
>JAFAVO010000231.1 GCA_019242385.1 Gammaproteobacteria bacterium
GCGGCAGCCCTCGAGCACGTTCAGCGTGCCGGTGATGTTGCTGCGGATGTAGGCGTGCGGCTCGTTGAGCGAGTGGCGCACCCCGGCCTGGGCTGCCAGATGCACGACACGCGCGAAGCGCTCGCGCGCGAACAGCTGCGCGATCGCATCGTTGTCCGCCAGATCGAGCTTGATGAAGCGGAACCCGGGCAGGCTCAGCCGTGCCAGGCGCGCCTGCTTGAGGGTCACATCGTAGTAGTCGTTGAGGTTATCGAGTCCGACGACCTCGTGCCCGGCGGTCAGCAGCCGCTGCGCGGTGCGCGCACCGATGAAGCCGGCTGCGCCGGTGAGCAGAATCTTCACAGCCGCCCATCGACCGCGGCGGCGGGAAACACGTGCTTGATGTCGTACAGCACGTGTCGCGGGCGGCACAGGCGGCGTACGCCGCGCGCGCCGAGCTCGCGGAACTCCCGGTGTGCCACCGCCACCACCGCGGCATCGTAGCGCTTGTCCTTGAGGCGGCGCACCGGTGCGAACCCGTACTCGTGGCGGCACTCCGCGGCGTTGGCCCACGGGTCGTACACCTCCACCCGCGCCCCCTGCTTGCTCAGCTCGCGTACCACGTCCGCGACCTTCGAGTTGCGGATGTCGGGGCAGTTCTCCTTGAAGGTGATGCCGAGCACCAGCACGCGCGCTCCCTTCACGTGAATACGCTTGGCCGCCATCAGGCGCGTGATCTGCTCGGCGACGTGCAGCGCCATGTTGTCGTTGAGGCGTCTGCCGGCGAGGATCATCTCCGGGTGATAGCCGATCTCCTGTGCCTTGTGCGTCAGATAGTAGGGATCGACGCCGATGCAATGCCCGCCCACCAGTCCGGGCCGGAACGGCAAAAAGTTCCACTTGCTGCCGGCGGCATTCAACACTTCCTCGGTATCTATGCCGAGGCGATTGAAGATCAGCGCCAGCTCGTTGATGAGCGCGATGTTGACATCACGCTGGGTGTTCTCGATTACCTTGGCCGCCTCGGCCACGCGGATGCTGGAGGTCTTGTGAGTGCCGGCGGTCACGATGGTACCGTACAGCTGGTCGACGAAATCCGCGACCTCCGGGGTCGAGCCCGAAGTCACCTTGCGGATGGTGGTGAGGCGGTGCTCCTTGTCGCCCGGGTTGATGCGCTCGGGACTGTAGCCCGCAAAGAAATCGCGGTTGAACTTCAGGCCCGAGACCCGCTCGAGGATCGGCACGCACACCTCTTCGGTGCACCCGGGGTAAACGGTCGACTCGTAGATCACCACGGCGCCCTTGCCGAGCACGGCCCCGACGCTCTCGCTCGCGCGCACCAGCGGGGTGAGATCGGGTCGTTTGTAGCCATCGATCGGGGTGGGCACGGTGACGATGTAGACCTGACAGCGGCGCAACCGCGCGAGCTCGGAGGTGAAGATCAGCCGCTGCGCAGCGCGCAGCTCCGCCCGCGAAACTTCGAGTGTGCGGTCGCGGCCCTGGCGCAGCTGGGCCACGCGCTCGGGCTTCACATCGAAACCGATGGTCGTGAAATGCTTGCCGAACTCGACCGCCAGCGGCAGACCCACGTAGCCCAGGCCCACCACACCGATGCGGCACTTGCGCAATCTCACCATGATGTCTTTATACGCGAGCTCAGGCGCTCGAGCGTTGCGGTGCCTCGTCACGCTCGACCGTGGCCACACTCGTCTGTGGCGGCTCGAGTGCCGCCCACAGCAGCCGCCCGCCGCTCGCCTTGGCGATCACCGCCAGCATCGTCTCGTGTGCTGCAATCTCCTCGGCGGAGGCCGCCGGCACCGGCAGCGCCACGGTGAGCCGCAGCGGCGCGCGCTGGGTGCCGGCGCTCGTCTGCGCGGCCGCCGGCTCGCCGGCTTCGGCGAGTGCCAGCGCACCCTGACCGCCCGTCATCGCCAGATAGACATCGGCGAGTATGCGTGCATCGAGAAGCGCGCCGTGCAGCTCGCGCGCGGAATTGTCGATCCCGTAGCGCTTGCAGAGCGCGTCCAGGCTGTTGCGCTGACCGGGATGCAGATCGCGGGCGAGCAAGAGCGTATCGAGCACCTGACAGAGCGCAGCCAGCTGACGCGGCTCGCCCGGCAGCCGCGCGAGCTCGGCGTCGAGGAAGGCAACATCGAAGGCCGCGTTGTGGATCACCAGCTCTGCACCGCCGATGAACGCCAGCAGCTCCTCCGCTATCTCCGCGAAGCGCGGCTGGCCATCCAGCTCGGTGCGGGCGATGCCGTGTACCGCGAGCGCGCCCTCATCGATCTCACGCTCGGGATTCAAGTAGCGATGGAACGTGCGTCCGCTCGGGCGCCGATTGACGAGCTCCACGCAGCCGATCTCGATCACGCGATGATTGAGCTCGGGCTCCAGTCCCGTGGTCTCGGTGTCGAGGACGACCTGACGCATGGGTTGGGGAGTCTACCGCAACCTCTGGCCCGACAAGGCGTCGATCGCCTCGTTGGCCAGCCGGTCGACGCGCTCGTTGTCCGGGATGCCGGCGTGCCCCGGCACCCAATGCCACTCGAGCCGATGCGGCGCGCGCAGCTCATCGAGCCGTTGCCACAGGTCCTGGTTCTTGACCGGTTTGCGGTCGGCAGTGCGCCAGCCGCGCGCTTTCCACCCCGCGAGCCATTCGCTCACGCCGCGCCGCACGTACTCGGAGTCGGTGTACACACGCGCCTGCACCGGGCGCGTCAGCGCCTCGAGCGCGCGGATGACCGCGGTCAACTCCATGCGGTTGTTGGTGGTGAGTGCTTCCGCGCCGCTGATTTCGCGCTCGTGCTCGCCCAGGCGCAGCAGCGCCGCCCAGCCGCCGGGTCCGGGATTGCCGCGGCAGGCTCCATCGGTATAGATCTCGATCACGCCTGCGATCGGGTAGTGGGCTTCACGAGCCCGCCGATCACTGCCGGTTTCTCGCGGAAGCGCGCGCGCACCGGCGTCAGCGTGTACACGCGTTTGCGCGCCTTGAGGAGGAACGCGCCCGCGGGCAACGGATAGGTGAGCCCGCGGCGCAGCATCCGTCCAGTGCCTTCACCGCGGGCGAGCCCACGGCTCCATGGACTCAGGTACAGATAGCGCTGGGCGGCCACCACCTCGAAGCCGAGCAACACCAGCCACTCGCGCAACAAGCGCTCCGAGAGCACGCGGCGCATGCCGGGCGGAAAGCCACTGCGGCTCCAGCGCGCCCGCATTCCCCACAGGCTCCAGGGACGGAACCCGAGCACCAGTAGCTGTCCCTCGCCGACCAGCACGCGGTCGACCTCGCGCAATATCGCGTAAGGGTCGGGAGCAAACTCGAGCGTGTGGGGTAACAGCACGGCGTCGATGCAATCGCTCGTCAAGGGAAGCTGAGAGGGTCGCGCGAGGATATCGGCGGCCCCGGCGAAGGCTGCGCCCGCAATCAGGCTTTGGCGGCGCGAGCGGCTCCCGGCGAGGAGCTCCCGGCCGCTGCCCCACGCGCCGACCTGCAGGAGCTCCCATCCGAATACGTCCTCGAGCGCCTCACTCAGCAGCTCGGATTCAGCCGCGAGCAGCGCCCGCGCGATCGGCGTGTCCCACCAGGCGCAGAGCGCCGAGTCGCGGTCGGGGATTCCTGAAGTGCGAACTGGCACGATAGAAAGGCTGGCAATAGTGTGAAATTAACGGTTAAATTCCCGCCCCTGAACCAGTAGCGTCCTGCAGTATGAGGACCCGTGGCCTGGCGCGGGAAAGTAGCACGCCGTCAGAGGGTACGGAACTTGGCGACGCCACCAATCAGACGCTTACCCCACTCGCTTCTGGTCCTGACTCTCCTCATCCTGGCCGCCTGCGCGCAGGCCCCACAGCGCCCCGCAGCCCCCAAAATCGTCAATAGCTCCCTCGGCAGCTTCCCTGCCGCTCCTGCGGTGGAGACCTCCGCGAACGTCCCGCTCCCTGCGGTGTCGCCAACGCCCGACATCGCGGAACTCGCCGCGAGCGCCAACGACCCGATGGTACCCACCCCTGCCGCGACCAGCGTGTCCGCCGACACCCAGACCGCCGTTGCCGCGCAGGCGCCGCCCGCGCCCGGTCTGACGCAGGTTGCCGGGCTCGATCCGGCGCAGTATGCGGACCTCTTCGATCGCATGCGCGCCGGCTTCCGGCTCGAGGACAGCAACGATCACCATGCGGTCGATCTGGAGCTGCACTGGTACGCGGGCAACCCCGAGTATCTGCAGCGCGCCTTCGGTCGGGCAGACCTCTATCTCTACTACATCGTGACCGAGCTCGAACGGCGCGGCATGCCGCTC
>JAFAVO010000259.1 GCA_019242385.1 Gammaproteobacteria bacterium
GAGCACGTGCGCCTTGATTACCTGCCGCATACCGTGCTCGTCGACTGCACCGCGAGCGCAGGCGTGGCTGCGCACTATGCCGACTGGCTGGCGGCAGGCATTCACATCGTGACCCCGAACAAGAAGGCCAATAGCGGCGATTACGCCTATTACCAGCGCCTGCAGAGCGCGCGGCGCGCCGGCTCCTCCCATTACCTCTACGAGGCGACGGTCGGTGCGGGACTGCCGATCGTGCAGACGCTGCGTGACCTGGTGCAGACGGGTGATGAGATCAGCGGCATCGAGGGCATCTTCTCGGGCACGCTCGCTTACCTGTTCAACATCTACGACGCCCAGCGTGGATTTGCCCACATCGTGCAGGACGCCCGGGCGCGCGGCTTCACCGAGCCCGATCCGCGCGATGATCTCTCCGGGCAGGACGTGGCGCGCAAGCTCATCATTCTCGGACGCGAGATGGGTCTGCCGCTGGAGCTGCGCGATGTGAGGATCGAGAGCCTGGTGCCGGCGGAGCTGGTCTCCGGCAGCATCGAGGAATTCATGGCGCATCTGCCGGCGCACGATGCCGCCATGGCGCGGCGGCTGGCGGCGGCGCACACGCGCGGCAAAGTGCTGCGCTACACCGGCAAGCTGACGGCGGCTGGCGAGGCCACGGTTGGCCTGCAGGAGCTCGACGCCCGCCACCCCTTCGCCAACATCGCCCTCACCGACAACGTCGTGCGCTTCGCGACGCGCCGCTATCGTGACAACCCGCTGATCGTGCAGGGTCCCGGCGCCGGGCCCGAGGTGACGGCCGGCGGCGTGTTCGCCGACCTGCTGCGCCTGGCAACGTACCTCGGTGCGCGTCTGTGAGCGGCGCCGTGCGCGAGCAGGCCAGCGCATTTGCGCCCGCATCCGTCGGCAACGTGGCGATCGGTTTCGACATCCTCGGCTTTGCCATCGACACACTCGGCGATCGGGTGACCGTCTCCCGGCGCGATGCCCCGGGGGTGGAGGTGAGTGCGGTGCGCGGGGTCGCGGGCGAGCTGCCGCGCGAGGCCCGGGACAACACCGCCGGCCGGGCACTGCTCGCGCTGCAGGAGGCCTTGCATCCCTCGTTTGGATTTCGCGTGGAGATCGACAAGGGCATTCCGCTCGGCTCCGGTCTCGGTGGCTCGGCCGCCTCGGCGGTCGGCGCAGTGGTGGCAGCCAATGCGTTACTGCCGCAGCCGCTGAGCCGGCTCGAGCTGCTGCAGTTTGCGATGGCGGGCGAAGCGGTCGCGAGCGGCGCACGCCACGCGGACAACATTGCGCCCTCGCTCTTCGGCGGCCTGGTGCTGACTGTGGGGATCGACCACCCGCGCGTGAAGCAGATTCCGGTCCCATCCGGGATTCGCGCGGTCATCGTGCACCCGCACATGTTCCTCGCCACGGCCAAGGCACGCGCGATCCTGAAGCTCAGTGTCGAGCTCTCGGACTTCGTGTGGCAGACGGCGCATCTCGCCGGCTTCATCTCCGGCTGCTACACCGACGACCTCGACCTCATCCGTGCCTCCTTCGAGGACGTGGTGATCGAGCCGCAGCGCGCCGCGCTGATCCCGGGGTTCCAGGAGGTGCGCCGGGGCGCCATGGAGGCCGGCGCGCTCGGCTGCTCCATCTCCGGTGCCGGACCATCGATGTTCGCCTGGACGCTGGAGGGCACGGTGCCGGCGGTGCTCGCGGCCATGCGCCGGGAATTCGCCCGCCAGTCGCTCGCCACCGATCACTGGGTGGTCGAGCTGGCATCACCCGGCGCGCGGCTCATCGAGTGACGCCCATGAGTCAGCTGCCGATGACTGAGCCTTTTCTTTTCAGGAGCTCGCGCGGCCAGGCGCCGCCGTGCACTTTCAGCGAGGCGCTGCTGCAGGGCCTCGCGCCCGATGGCGGGCTCTACGTCCCGACGCGCTGGCCACGGCTCGGCCCCGCCGCCTTCACCTCCAGTGCACCGTTAGCGGATGTCGCCACGACGCTGCTGACTCCGTTTCTGGCGCAGGATCGGCTCTCTGGAGAGCTGCCGGCCATCGCGGGTGAAGCGCTGGATTTTCCGGCGCCACTCGTAGCGCTCGACGGTGAGGCCAGGCTCGCGGTGCTCGAGCTCTTTCATGGACCGACTGCGGCCTTCAAGGATTTCGGTGCGCGCTTTCTCGCCGCGTGCTTTGCACGGTTGCGCCCCGGCGATGGCCGTACCGTCACCATTCTGGTAGCGACCTCCGGGGACACCGGCGGTGCCGTGGCTGCTGCCTTCCACGGACGGCCCGGAGTCGAGGTGGCGGTGCTCTTTCCGCGCGGGCTCGTCTCGCCGACGCAGGAGCGCCAGCTCACCTGCTGGGACGGCAACGTCCGCTCGCTCGCGGTGCGCGGCACCTTCGATGATTGCCAGCGCCTGGTGAAGGCTGCGTTTCTCGATGCGGAGTTGTGCGCGCGCCGGCGGCTGAGCTCCGCCAACAGCATCAACCTCGGACGCCTGCTGCCACAAAGCAGCTACTACGCCGCGGCGAGCCTCGAGGTGTGGCGCCACTACGGCGAGCCGGCTTCCTTCATCATCCCCAGCGGGAATCTCGGCAACGCGCTCGCGTGTCTGTGGGCGCGTCGGCTGGGGCTGCCGATCGGCGAGGTGCTGCTCGCGCACAATGCCAACCGCACGGTGCCCGAGTTCCTCGCGGGCGGGGAGTGGCGGCCGCGGCCGAGTGTCGCGACGCTCGCCTCGGCCACGGACGTCGGAGACCCGAGCAACATGGAGCGGCTGCGGGCGCTCTACCCGCAGCTCGAGGAGCTGCGCGCCGCGCTGAGCGCCTGCTCGGTGAGCGATGAGGAGATTCGGGACCGCATCCGCGCCGGCTACCGCGAGTATGGGCAGATCTGGTGCCCGCATACCGCGACCGCCGCGGAAGCGTGGGAGCGGCTCAGCCCGGCACGGCGCCGCGAGCGCCGTTGGGTGCTGGTCTCGACTGCGCACCCGGCCAAGTTCCGCGAGATCGTGGAACCGCTCATCGGCCGCGAGGTGCCGATGCCGCCGACCCTGGCGCGTCTGTTCGCGCGGCCCCTCCAGTGTGTTGAAATCGACGCGACGCTGGCGGCGCTGCGCGCGGTGCTGTTGGGGGAGGAATAGGTGGAGCAGCTGAGAAACCTGCCGCCGGTGGCGTGGCTGCTGATCGGCGCCGCCGCGCTCGTTGGCTTTCTCACCTTCTGGGCCTGGAGCTGGTACAGCGGCTATCGTGCCCGCAAGACGCTGTATGCCGCCGTCACCGCGGGCGCTGCCGATCACCTGAGCGATTCACTGGTGCCCGATGGGATGGGCGGGTCCTTTCACGTCGATTTCCTGCTGCTGACGCTGCGTGGGGTGGTGGTGATCGATCTGCGCAACGTCAAGGGCAACATCTTCGGCGGCGACCAGATGGCCGAGTGGACCGTCATCGACGGGGCGCGCCGCTTCACCTTCACCAATCCCCAGGGCGCACTCTACGATCGGATCGCGGCGGTCAAGGCGATCGCCGGCGATGTTCCGGTCGAGGGCCGCATCGTCTTCACGCGCCGCGGCCGCTTCCCCAAGGGGCTGCCGAAGTGGACCCTCATGCTCGATGCCCTGCGTGCCGAGTTCCCGGCGGCGGACTTCGAGTCGCCGGCGGACACCATCGCGCGCTTTCGCGAGGGCTGGCAGAGTCTGCGCGATGCGGTGAAGCCGAGCTCGATGGGCCGGCGCGCCCGCTAAGCACTCAGGAGGAGGACAGGACGCGTGCGTGGTCGGCGAGGACCAGGGACACGCACGCCGTCAGCTGCTTCGCGTAGTCGAGGTGCAGGAACTCGTTGGGACCGTGAGCGTTGGCCTTCGGGCCGAGGACCCCGGTGATGAAGAACTGTGTGCGCGGGAAGCGCTCACCCAGCATCCCCATGAAGGGGATCGTGCCGCCGCAGCCGATGTGCACCGCAGCCTTCCCATACACGGCGCTCGAGGCACGCCCGATGGACTCCTCGAGCCACGGAGCAAACGCCGGCGCGTTCCAGCCGCCGTTGCCCGAGGCGTCCTCGAAGCTCACGCGGGAGCCGTAGGGTGGGTCGCGCTCGAGCGCCTCGCGCACCGCACGCTCGGCGCGCGCCGCGTCGCAGGTCGGCGGCAGGCGCAGCGACAGCTTGAGCGCAAGCTCCGGCAAGAGCACGTTGCCGGCCGAGCCGACAGGCGGCAGACCCTCGGCGCCGGTCACGGCGAGCGTGGCGCGCCAGGTGCTGTTGATGATGAGCTCGGTGGGGTCGTTGGACACGGCCTGCACGCCGGGAAGCCAGGGGAGCTTGCCCGCCACTTCATCGCCGAGCACGCGTGCGGCCGCGCTCGCCTGCGCTCGCCGGTCACGCGGCAGGCTGACCTGCAGCTCATCGAGCAGCACATCGCCGCTCACGGGATTCTCGATGCGGGCGAGCAGCTGCTCGAGAATGCGAAAGGGTGTCGGCGCGATGCCGGTGGCCATGCCCGAATGCACCCCCTCGGTGAGCACGCGCACCCGCAGCGTACCGACGAGATTGCCGCGCAGTGAGGTCGTGCACCACACCTGCTCGTAGTTGCCGCACTCGGCATCGAGACACACCACGAGCGAGGGCTCACCCAGAGTGTCGCCGAGCGCACTCAGGTGTGCGGGCAGATCGACGCTGCCGCTTTCCTCGCACCCTTCGATGAGCAGCACGCAGCGCGGCAACCGCACCTGCTGCTCCTTCAGAGCCGCAATCGCCGTGAGCGAGCTGAAGACGGCATAGCCGTCGTCGGCGGCGCCGCGCCCGTACAGCCTGCCCTCACGCACCACCGGTTCCCACGGGCCGAGGCCCGGCAGCCAGCCGGTGAACTCCGGCTGTTTGTCGAGGTGACCGTAGAGCAGGGTGCAACCGGGAATCTCCCCCGGCACGTCCACGAGCAGCAGCGGCGTGCGTCCCGGAAGGCGCCGCACCTCGACGCGCGCGCCCGGCACCTTCTGCGCGCGGCACCAGTCCGCCATCAGCTGCACCGCCGACTCCATGAAGCCGTTGCGCTCCCACTGGGGATCGAACATCGGGGACTTGTTGGGGATGCGCACGTAGGCGATCAGCCGGTCCAGGATGGACTC
>JAFAVO010000058.1 GCA_019242385.1 Gammaproteobacteria bacterium
GGCCGGCGCCGGCCCGACGATCTCGAAGCCACCGGGCTCGCCCGAGGCGGTGCGGTAGCCGTTGGACATGAGCGGCGCCAGCTCCGGCGGCAGCGGCTGGCGGAAGCTCGAGTGCCTCATCTCGAGCGGGTCGAAGATGTGCTTCTCGATGTACGAGTCGAAGGACTCCGCGGACAGGCGTTGCACGATGTAGCCGGCGAGCGATGCGCCATAGTTCGAGTACGCCGGCGTCGTACCCGGTGCGAATACCCGCTCCGGAATCCATGCCTTGAGCAGCGCCTCGAAACCCGGGGCCTTGGGGTTCTCAGTGATGACGCCCTTGGCCTGCTCCTCGAACCCGGCGGTGTGCTGCATCAGGTTCCGCATGGTGATGGGCTTGCCATCGCGAGCGGGAATCTTGAAATCAAGGTACTGATTGACGTCGGCATCCAGATCGATCTTCCCGGCCTCGACCAGCTGCATCACCGCGGTCCAGGTGAAGAGCTTGGAGACCGACCCCGGCCGGAACAGGGTCAGCTTCGGATCCACGGGCTTTCTGGCGGCGACATCCGCGTAGCCATAGCCGCGTGCGGTCAATATCTCACCATCCTTCACGATCGCGACCACGGCACCGGCGATATCCCCGGTCTTGAGCGCGTAGGGCAGATAACCATCGAGCCAGGCATTCGCATCGGTCGCGGTGAGGGGCACGGCGGCGGCTGTCTCCGCCGTAGCGAGCGGCGGATTCTCCGCCGCCGCAGCGACGCTGGTCGGAAGCGCCAGCGCGCTGAGGACGAGCACTGCGAGGGTTCTGTCAAGGACTGCCAGGAGCGCTCGGGCCGTATAGCGGATCATGTTCATTGGTTATCTCCGAATCGGTCACGCGAGACATGAGTCGACGAGCCGTTGGAACTCGGGGCCTTTGCGGATCGGATCTGCAGCGGGTAGCCCGAGCTGCATGCTCTCGCGGGCCAGAAGCTCGCGCGCCGCAGTCGCATCGAACGCAGAGGTGTTGAGACTGATTCCGGCGCAACGCATCGCCGGATTGGTTCTGCGGCCGAGCTGCAGGGTGAGATCGATGGTCTCCGGCAGACTCGGCAGCGCGAATTCCGGGTGTCCGACCATGTGCTTGCGGCTCGGGTCGTGGCACACGACGAAGACATCCGGCTGGCTGCCGTGCAGCAACCCGAGCGACACCGCGGCGTAGGAGGGATGAAACAGCGACCCCTGCCCTTCAATGACGTCCCAATGATCCCGGGCGGCATCGGGACTCAACACCTCGGCAGCACCCGCCTCGAAATCGGCGACCACCGCGTCCATAGGCATGCCGCCGCCCGCAATGAGAATGCCGGTCTGCCCGGTGGCACGGAAATCGACCGGCAGTCCCCGTTCGGCAAAGGCGCGCGCCAGAGCGAGCGCGGTGTATTTCTTGCCGAGCGCACAATCGGTGCCGACCGTGAGCAAGCGCTGGCCGGAGCGCTTGCGGCCCGTGGCGATGGGGATCGAAGCGGGCGGCACGCGCACGTCGATGAGTCTGCGGCCGGTGCGGACCGCCGCCTCCTTCAGTTGTGGCACATCGTTGAGCTTCGCATGCAGTCCACTCACCAGATCGAGGCCCGCCGCGAGCGCCTCGACCAGCAGCGGTATCCAGGACTCACCGATCATGCCGCCGATATTGGCGACGCCGATGACCAGACCGCGCGCGCCTTTGGCGCAGGCCTCCTTCGGCGTCAGCCGCGGCAGTCCGGTAGTGACCGTGGCGCCCTCGCAAGCCCACTCCCCCAGGCATCGTTCCGGCACCCAGTCACGCAGCCCGAAGGCGGTCTTGGCAAAGGAGGGCTCGGTGGTGTCGCCGAGAAAAAGCAGGTACGGATAGGGCAGCTGCAGGGCTGCGGTGGTCGTCTTCATTGCACTTTGGCCATGGCTCGCTTGGCGAGATGCTCATCGAAGTAGCGGTCGGTGGCCTCAAAGAACTGCATCCACGAGGCGTAACGGGCGAGATCGTGAATCTCATTCGGCAGGATCAACTCATCGTGCTCGATGTGATGCGCCCGGAGCGCCTCGATGAGCTCCGCGGACTGTCGGGGAGGCACATCGCGATCATCGTCTGCCTGCACCACCAGCAGCGGCGAGCGCCATTGATCGATGGTCGCGATCGGTGAGGACTTGATCGCACGCTCGGTCGCTGCGGCGTCGGGAAAGGAAAGGCCGACGGAGGAGAAGAAGCTCGCCCAGTTGTAGAGGCCGGCGTAATCGACCCCCGCCGCGAACGCATCCGGCGCGCGGGCGAGCCCGAGCGCGGTCATCAGGCCGCCGTAACTGCCGCCCCATATCCCGAGGCGCTTGGGGTCGACATCGCTCCGAGCCTGCAGGTAAGCGACTGCCCCGAGCAGATCATTCACTTCGCTCGCCCCATCGGGCCCGAAGTCCTTCGCCTCGCGGTAATCGAGTCCGTAGCCGATTCCACCACGGTAATTGACCGATAGCACGAGGTAGCCCTGCGCCGCGAAGTATTGATTGAGCGCATACATCCAGCTGTAGGCGTCCATGGGGTGGAACCCGAGGAGCATCTGTCGCCGCGGACCACCGTGGAAGAAAAGCACCGCAGGACGCCGGGCCGATGCCCCGCGATCCCGCGGCAAGAACAGTTGCCCGTGAGCGATCTGCCCATCCTTCGCTGGAAAGGTGACACTCTCGGGCATGATGAGCTGAGTGTGCGGAAACGCGCCCAGCAGCGCTTCGGGCGCGAGCGTCTGCCACTGCGCACCCGCCAGTGCGGCGGGCTGAAGCGGCGAGGTGGCCCCGCCGCGCAGCGCAAACATCGAGCCATCGGCAGCGATCTGCGGCGCATCCTCAATGCTGTTGTCCGCCGTCCCCAGACGCACCGGCGCCTTGCCAGCTTCATCAAGCGCCCAGACGTGCAACCGGTCGAGATCATCCTGGTTCGAGGAATAGAGGATGTGGGCACGATCGCCACTGATAGCGAGATTCGCCACTTCGAAACTTCCCGCGGTGAGCGCTGCCGGCGCACCGCCGCCTGCGGGAACGGCGTAGAGCTGCAGCCAACCGGTCTTTTCCCAGGGAAAGACGAGTCGGCCGCCGCGGGTCCACAGGAGGTTGGTGTCGGAAAGTGTCGGATGAAACACGCTCCCCGCCCCGGCATCGGCGCTCCACACTCTGTGGGCTGCGCCACTCGCGGGATCGCCGACCCAGACCGACCAGCGCTGCCCGCTGCGACGTGACACGAACTCCACGCCGCTCTCTGCGGGCACGCGGATGAACGCCATCTGCGTACCGGTGGGAGAGAACACCGGCGAGCTGTCCTGGTCCAGACTCGGCGCCATCCAGGTGATGTGCTGCATCGTGAAGTCGTAGACACCGATCAAGGCGTGATGCGAACGCGCACTCACGAAGGCGAGCCGCTTCCCATCGGGAGCGAAGGTCATCGAAACGACCTGGCCGCCATCGATAAGGAGCGGCTGCGGCTCCGCAGAAGCCTGCTGCGTCACGCTCCAGATGCGCTCCTTATCGATGAAAAGCAGCCGGCTGCCATCGGGCGAAAAGGCCGGCGAGTACCCGGCTCCAACTTTGCGGGCCTCGCCACCCGTGATCGACACGACCCACACCTCGCGCGGGGTGGGGCCGAGCGGTGAGCTCGTGACATTCGCCGCGCGCTCGTCCTCGAGTGTCTGTCCGCGCGTGAACGCAATGCGCTGCGCATCGGGCGACCAAGCGACTTCGCCGATGTTGAAGCCATCATCGCCGGTGAACTTCGTCACCGCCCGGGCCTTCATCCCCTCGGTTGCACTCGCGATCCAGACGTTGCGGGAGCCGCGCGCGTTAAACACCCAGGCGACCGCCCTACCGCGCGGCGCTGCCACGAGCGATGAGGCAAACGGGGCCTGCATGACCTGATCGATGGTAAAGGCGGCGGGATGAGCGGCAGCCAGGCCTGCGTGCAGTGACAGCGCCACGCCCGCGGCGAGCGGCCACTGGCCCATTGTCGGCGCCGGCACCCTTCCCTCCGATGTCAGAATCGCGCGGTGACCAGCGCTCCCAGCGTCCGTGGCTGCGAGTAAGCGGCCACGCCGCCGTAGTTGGGCGAGCCCGCGCTCACGTAGTAGCTGATGCCGCGCGTATCGCCGACGTTCTTGGCGTACAGCTCGAACGTCCAGCGTCCGTTCTCCAGGCCAGCGCGCAGATTGACCGTGCTGTAGCTCGGCAACTCCGGGCGCGGATCCGGTGCAAGCCCGGTGGCGGTTTGAGTGGTGGAGAAATCATTGGAGCGCGAGCCGATATAGCTCCAGGTGGCGCCGGCAAATGCCTCGAAATCACTGAACGCACGCCAGGTGTAGGCTCCATCCAGCGAGGTGCTGAATTTCGTCGCGTAGGGCAGTCGATCGCCCTCGTTGCCGCCGGCATCCGGCGCGGCGGAAGTCAGGTAGGAGTCGACGTAGGCCCCCGTGAGCGTGAAGGTGAGGCCGGTCAGCGGCGTGGCGGCCAGCGTCCACTCCAGGCCCTTGCTGCGTGC
>JAFAVO010000144.1 GCA_019242385.1 Gammaproteobacteria bacterium
TGATTCGACCACCGAACAGCGCTCCTCCTGGTGCATCGCTGCGCGGCCATTACTGGCAGGAAACGGTCGACAACCGGATATGCCTTGCCCTGAGTGTGTCGCACGCTACCGGTGCGGGCAATTCAGTTTTCCGGCGCGGACAACACCTTCTACGAGCGCCGACTCATCTTCGACAAGGTGATTGAGCCGAACGCTGCCACGCTACGCGATCAATTCGAAGTGTTCGCGCTCTCGGTAAGAGACGTTCTCTCCCAGCGCGGGGTGCTCACGACCGAGACCTATTCCCGGCAGAATCCAAAGCACATCTACTATCTCTCCATGGAATATCTGCTCGGCCGCTCGCTGGCCAACAACGTCATGAACCTGACATTGGAGCGGGAGGCAGAGCAAGCGGTATACAGAGACAAATATCAGCAGGCAAACGAACCCGACCCGGAGTTACTCCCACTCGATGGTCGCGGGCGGCTTGCCGGAGATGTCGTACACCACGCGCGAGATACCCGCGATCTCATTCACGATGCGCCGCGAGACATGGTCGAGGAATTCATAGGGCAGGCGTGCCCAGTGCGCCGTCATGAAGTCCACTGTCTCTACTGCACGCAGCGCGATCACGTAGTCGTAGCGCCGGCCATCGCCCATGACCCCGACCGAGCGCACCGGCAGGAACACCGCGAACGCCTGGCTCACGCGGTCGTAGAGGTCGTGCCGGCGCAGCTCGTCGATGAAGATCGCATCGGCGCGCCGCAGCAGCTCGGCATACTCCTTGCGCACCGCGCCGAGGATGCGCACCCCGAGACCCGGACCGGGAAAGGGGTGACGGTAGACCATCTCGCGTGGTAACCCGAGCTCCACCCCGAGCCGCCGCACCTCGTCCTTGAAGAGCTCGCGCAGTGGCTCGATGAGCTGCAGATGCATGCGCTCGGGCAGTCCGCCGACGTTGTGATGCGACTTGATGACTTGCGCCTTGCCGGTCCGCGCCCCGGCGGACTCGATCACATCCGGGTAGATGGTGCCCTGAGCGAGGAAGCGCACGCCGCGCAGCCGCTGCGCCTCCTCCTCGAACACTTCGATGAAGGTGCGGCCGATGATCTTGCGCTTGGCTTCCGGATCCTCGATCCCGGCGAGTGCGCCGAGGAAGCGCGCCTCGGCATCGACGCGGATGACGTGCACACCGAGATGCTCGCCAAAAGTGCGCATCACCTGATCGCCTTCGCCCAGGCGCAGCAGGCCATGATCGACGAACACGCAGGTGAGCTGATCGCCGATCGCCCGGTGGAGGAGTGCGGCGACTACCGAGGAGTCGACCCCGCCGGAAAGACCCAACAGCACCGTGCCGGTCCCGACCTGTGCACGCACCCGCTCGATGGCATCGGCGAGGATGTTGCCGGTGCTCCACAGGGCATCTGCAGCGCAGATCTCACGCACGAAGCGCTCGAGCAGCCGCGTGCCCTGCGCGGTGTGTGTGACCTCGGGGTGGAACTGCACGCCATAGAAACGGCGCCGCTCATCGCTCATCGCAGCGAACGGGATGCTGGCGGTACTGGCAGTGGCAACGAACCCGGGTGGCAGCGCGGCGACGCGGTCGCCGTGGCTCATCCAGACATCGAGCACGCAGCCGCCGGCGGCATTGCGCCGGTCTTCGAGGTGATCGAGCAGGCGCGAGGCACCCGTGACCGTGACCTCTGCGTAGCCGAACTCCCGCTCGCTGGAGGCGGCCACCTGGCCGCCGAGCTGCTGCGCCATGGTCTGCATGCCATAGCAGATGCCCAGCACCGGCACGCCGAGCTCGAACACCGCTGCCGGCGCGTGCGGCGCCCGCGCGGCGAGCACCGACTCAGGTCCGCCGGAGAGGATCACACCGCGCGGCGCAAAGGCGCGCACCTGTGCATCGCTCATATCCCACGGGTGGATCTCGCAGTACACCCCGAGCTCGCGCACGCGCCGCGCAATCAGCTGGGTGTACTGCGCGCCAAAGTCCAGGATCAGGATGCGATGGGCGTGGATGTCGGGGTGCGCACCGAAGCTGGCGGGAGTGCCGGCTGCTGCTTGGAGTACGCTCGCCACGGCTACTTCAGGACACCCGGTAGTTGGGTGCCTCCTTGGTGATGCTGACATCGTGCACGTGGCTCTCGCGCACTCCGGCGCTGGTGATGCGCACGAATACCGGCCGGGTGCGCATCTCGGTGATGTTGCGGCTCCCGGTATAGCCCATGGCGGCGCGCAGTCCGCCGGAGAGCTGGTGCAGGATCGTGACCACGCTCCCCTTGTAGGGCACACGCCCCTCCACCCCCTCCGGGACGAGCTTCTCGAGCTCGCTGGCGGCATCCTGGAAGTAACGATCGGCGGAGCCGTGGCGCTCGGCCATCGCGCCGAGGGAGCCCATGCCGCGATACGACTTGTACGAGGCACCCTGGTAGAGCTCGACTTCCCCGGGTGACTCCTCGGTCCCGGCGAACAGTCCACCGATCATGACCGCGTGCGCCCCGGCCACGATCGCCTTGGCGATGTCGCCCGAGAAGCGGATGCCGCCATCGGAGATCACCGGCACATCCACATCCTTGAGGGCCGCGGCCACGTTGGCCACTGCCGAGATCTGCGGTACCCCGACTCCGGCCACCACTCGCGTCGTGCAGATCGAGCCTGGGCCGATACCGACCTTGACCGCATCGGCGCCGGCTTCGACCAGGGCACGCGCGGCCTCCGAGGTGGCGATGTTCCCCGCGATCACCTGACTGTCCGCCCACTTCGCCTTGATACGTTTCACCGTCTCGATGACCCCGCGCGAATGACCGTGCGCGGTGTCGACCACGACGAGGTCCACACCCGCCTCGCGCAGCGCGGCGACTCGCTCGAGCGTGTCGGGCGTGGTGCCGACCGCGGCGCCGACGCGCAGCCGACCGCCCTCGTCCTTGCAGGCGCGGGGAAACTCGTTGGCCTTCTGGAAATCCTTGACGGTGATCATGCCGACGAGCTCATGCGAGCCATTGACCACCAGCAGCTTCTCGATGCGGTGCTTGTGGAGCAGCGCCAGCACCTGCTCCTTGGGAGCATCTTCGCGCACCGTCACCAGCCGCTCCTGCGGGGTCATTACGGAGGACACCGGGGCCTCGAGTTTGTCCTCGAAGCGCAGGTCACGGTGCGTCACGATGCCGACCGCCTTGCGGCCGACGACCACCGGCACGCCCGAGATGCCGCGCGAGCGCGTCAGGTCGAGCACCTCACGGATGGTCATGTTGGGCGAGACGGTGATCGGGTCGCGGATCACGCCACTCTCGAACTTCTTGACCCGGCCCACCTCGCGCGCCTGCGCCTCGATGGTCATGCTCTTGTGAACGATGCCGATGCCGCCTTCCTGCGCGATGGTGATCGCCAGGCGCGCCTCGGTCACGGTGTCCATGGCGGCCGACAGCAGCGGCACGTTCAGCCGGATGCGGCGCGTGACTTGGGTGGAGAGATCGACCTCGCGGGGCAGGATTTCCGAGTAGGCCGGAACCAGGAGAACGTCGTCGAAGGTGAGAGCTTCTTCGAGGATGCGCATGCGCAATTGTAAGCGCTCGCCTCACCCCGGTAAACCTCGTGCTATGGTGCTCTCATGTCCGCCGGCTACGAAATTGGCGCGGTACCGACGCCCACACGGGACGTCTACAGCGTCTCGCGGCTCAACCGCGAGGTGCGCGTGCTGCTCGAGCGTGGCCTCGGGGTGTTGTGGGTCGAGGGCGAGCTGTCGAACTTTTCCCAGCCGCCCTCCGGGCACTGGTATTTCTCCCTCAAGGACCGGGATGCGCAGCTGCGCTGCGCCATGTATCGCGCAAAGAACTCCCTGGTGGGCTTCACGCCGCGCGCCGGCATGCAGCTGCTGGTGCGCGGACGCATCAGCCTGTACGAGCCGAAAGGCGAATTCCAGCTGCTCGTCGAGCACCTGGAGGAAGCCGGGGTCGGCGCACTGCGGCGCGAGTTCGAGCGGCTGAAGATCCGGCTCGCCGCCGAGGGCCTGTTCGCGCAGGAGCGCAAACGCGCGCTGCCGCGTTTTCCGCGGCGCATCGGCATCATTACCTCCCCGACGGGCGCGGCGATCCGCGACATCCTGAAGACTCTGGCGCGGCGCTATCCGCCGGCAGCGGTGCTCATCTATCCGAGCGCGGTGCAGGGCGCGGCCGCCGTTCCGACGCTCGTGGCGGCACTGACCACGGCCTCCAGACGCGCCGAATGCGATGTGCTGATCCTCGCCCGCGGCGGCGGCTCGCTGGAGGACCTGTGGGCCTTCAACGATGAGCGGGTGGCGCGCGCGATTCACGGCTGCGCATTGCCGCTGGTGAGTGGAGTCGGGCACGAGATCGACTTCACCATCGCCGACTTCGTCGCCGATGTGCGCGCTCCGACACCTTCGGCCGCCGCGGAGATGGTGGTGCCCGACCGGCACGCCTGCCTCGAGGCTCTCGGCCGCACGGCGCAACGCATGCAGACCGGAATGCGCCGCGAGCTGCGCACGCTCCATGCGCGGCTCGAGTCAGTCAGCCGGCGGCTCGGCCGCGAGCATCCCGGCGTGCGTCTGCAACAGCAGCTGCAGCGCCTCGATGAATTCTCGCAGCGCCTCGCCGGCAGCACCCGCGGCACGCTGCACCGCGAGGGGCAGCGGCTCGCCGAGCTGCGCGCCCGGCTGCAACAGCACTCCCCGAGACACGCGCTCGGCGCATGGGCTGCGCGCAACCAGTCCCTGCAGCTGCGCCTCGCGCGCGCCATGGGTGAGCACTCCTCGCGTACCGGAGCCGGCGTCGAGGAGTTGCGGGCGCGTCTCGAGCGGGCCGGCCGCGAGCGGATCAACAGATCTGCGCAGCGGCTCGCGCTCGCACAGCGCGCGCTCGATGCGGTGAGCCCGCTCGCCACCGTGGCGCGCGGCTTTGCGATCGTGAAGCGCGCCGATGGCACCGTGCTCACCGATGCGGCTGCGGTGGGGATCGGCGAGGAGATCGAGGCGCGGCTCACGCGCGGCAGCGTGACGGCCCGTGTGACCGGAAGGAAATGAGACGGCGGCGCGCAGTCATTGCGGTTCTCCTCGCCCAATCGGCGCTGGCGACGACTCCGCAGCCGCAGCCGCTGTCACCACCCCAGGAGGAGCGTGTGCCCGGCGGGGTAGCCCTCCTTGAGGTCCAGGGGCCCTCCGCGGATGCCCCGCGAGTCAGCTTCGATGGCCGCCGGGTGCTCGTCGTGCGCATGCAGGATCACTGGCTGGCGGTCGTCGGCATCCCGCTCGGGCAGATACCAGGTCCGGCCGCAGTGCGCATCGAGGATGGCCCGGCCGCGGGCAGGACGGTCGACTTCCAGATCGCCGACAAGCAGTACAGCGTCCAGCACCTGACCGTTGCGCCGCGTCAGGTGGACCTCTCCGCAGCCGATCTGGCGCGCGTCAACCGCGAGGTGCCGCGGCTGCACCGGGACACCGGCACCTACAGCGAGCACACGCCGGTGACGCTGCGCTTGCTGCAGCCGGTTCCGGGCGTGCGCTCGAGCTCTTACGGCATGCGGCGGGTATTCAACAACGAGTCCCGCAATCCACACAGCGGCATGGACATCGCCGCAGCCCTCGGGACGCCGGTGCGCGCTGCCGCGAGCGGCCGGGTCCTCGATACGGGTAACTTCTTCTTCAACGGCAACACCGTGATCCTCGATCACGGTCGCGGCCTGCTCACGATGTATTGCCACTTGAGCGCGATCGGCGTGAAGCGCGGCGAGCAGGTGCAGGCCGGAGCGATCATCGGCAAGGTGGGAGCGACCGGACGCGTCACCGGCCCGCATCTGCACTTCGGCGTGGCGCTCAATGGTACCTTCGTCGATCCGGCGCTTTTTCTGATAGAGCCCTCAGCACCCGTGAGCGAGGCGCATGATGGTGCGGGCTGATGCCACCAACGACAGCACTTACATGCGCGCTGCGCTTGAGCACGCACGCGCCGCGGCGGCGGTCGGCGAGGTACCGGTCGGCGCGGTGCTGGTACGGGCTGAGGCCATCATCGCCGCCGGACACAACAGCCCCATCTCCAGTCACGATCCCACGGCACACGCCGAGATCGCCGCGCTGCGTGCCGGAGGCCAGGTGCTCGGCAGCTATCGACTCACCGATACCACGCTTTACGTGACGCTCGAGCCGTGCGTGATGTGCGCGGCCGCGATGGTCCATGCACGGGTGCGCCGCCTCGTGTTCGGCACCTGGGATCCGCGCGCCGGCGGGGCCGGGAGCGTCATCAACGTGTTCGCGCTCCCTGGTCTCAACCACCGCGTCGATGCGTTCGGTGGGGTGTTGATGGATGAGTGCGCGGCGCTGCTGCAGGTGTTCTTCACGCAGCGCCGCAGCTGAGCGCCAAGCTGGCGCAGATCAGCTGCCGGCGGCGTAGGTGCCGGGTGCCGCTGCAGCCGGCGCGCCCGGTGCGGTCGAGGCCGGCACTGCGCCTGACGGTGCGGCGGGCGCCGAAGCGGCGGCCGTTGCGCTTTCTGCCGGCTGCCATTCGAGCAGCCGCAGGTAGCGCTGGATGCGGTCGACGAACTGCACCGGCTCCCAGCCCCTGGCATAGCCGCGGCGGGCACGGGTATGCCAGCGCTCCTGCGCGAGGAGTGGCAACCGCAGGCGGACTTCGGCCCAGGAGTCGGGATCCTTGCCGAGCGACTGGGTGATGATGCGCGCATCCTCGAGATGACCGAAGCCGACGTTGTAGGCGGCGATGGTGAGCCAGGTGCGGTCGGGCTCGGGGATGCGCTC
>JAFAVO010000304.1 GCA_019242385.1 Gammaproteobacteria bacterium
ACACCAATACCTTGACCTACAAGGTATCGTAGCGATCCGCGCGGGCGCCCGCAAGCCGCAAGCGCAGGCCTCGGCCGGCCAGCTTTCAGCGATAGCCCCGGGCCTGCAGCGTGAAGAGGTGTGCGTAGCGCCCGTTGAGCCGCATCAGCTCCTCGTGACTGCCGCGCTCGACGATGCGGCCGCGGTTGAGCACCACGATCTGGTCCGCCATGCGCACGGTCGAGAACCGGTGCGAGATGAGAATGGTGATGCGGTCGCGCGAGAGCTGGCGGAAATGCTCGAAGACCTCCGCCTCGGCCTGTGCGTCCATGGCCGCGGTCGGCTCATCGAGCACGAGAATATCGGCGCGGGTGCGCATGAAGGCGCGCGACAGTGCGATCTTCTGCCATTGGCCGCCCGAGAGCTCCCGCCCGTCGCGGAACCATTTACCCAGCTGCGTGTGATAGGCGGCCGGCAGGGTGTCGATGAATTCGCTCGCCTGACCCTTTGCGGCGGCGACGCGCCAGCGCGCCTCATCCTCGAAGAAGCGCTCATCGCCCGCGCCCACATTCTCCCCCACCAGCATCTGGTAACGGGCGAAGTCCTGGAAGATCACCCCGATGCGCTCGCGCAGCGCGCCCTCCTCCCACTCCGCGAGGTCCTGGCCATCAAGCAGGATGCGGCCCGAGCTCGGTGCGTACAGCCGCGTCAGGAGCTTGATCAGGGTGGTCTTGCCGGAGCCATTCTCACCCACGAGCGCGAGGCTGCACCCCGGGGTGAGGTGCAGGTCGATGTGCTCGAGCGCCGGCTCCTCCGACCCCGGATAGGTGAAGCTGACATCCTCGAAGCGCACCCCGTCCTGGGGCTGCGGACCGCGCAGCACCTGGCCCTTCGGAGGCGGCACGTCCGTCTCGAGGTAGTCGTACAGGGTCGAGAGGTACAGGTTGTCCTCGTACATGCCGCCAATGGCTGCGAGCATCGCGGACACCGCCGCCTGCCCCTGGCGGAACAGGGCCACGTACATGGTCATCTGGCCGAGGGTGATGAGGCGGCGCACGGCGGTCACCGCGATCCAGGCATAGGCACTGTAGAGCGCCGCGGTCGCGATCGAGCCGAGCGCGAAACCCCACAGGTCGCGCCGCACCGTAAGGGCGCGATCCTCCGCGTACAGGCGGCGGAAAATATCCCGGTAGCGTTCGAGCAGCCGCGGGCCGAGCCGGTAGAGCATCACCTCCTTGGCATGATCCTCGCGCGCGATCACCGTCTCGAGATAGATCTGCATGCGCGTCTCCGGCGAGCGCCAGCGGAACAGCCGGAACGCGTCGCCCGAGAATTTCGCCTCGGCCACGAAGGCGGGCAGGCCCGCGAGCAGCAGCACCGCCACCGCCCAGGGCGAGAAATGCGCGAGCAGCACGCCGTAGCTGCCGAGCGAGATGCCGTTCTGCACCAGTCCGAAGGTGCGCGTCACCAGGCTCAGCGGCCGCGTGGAGGCCTCACGGCGTGCCCGCGTCAGCTTGTCGTAGAACTCCGAGTCCTCGAAGTGCTGCAGCTCGAGCGTCAAGGCCTTCTCGAGGATCATGACGTTGACGCGCTGGCCGAGCTGCGCGCGCAGCAACGACTGGCACAGCGACAGCCCGCGCTGCGCGGCGGCGATCGCCGCCACCAACACGCCCTCGAGCCCTACGAGGCGCAGCACGTGGCCGGCGTCGCCGGCGGTGCGAATGGCCCCGACGACCGCATCGACGATGAGCGCACCGACATAGGCCACCGATGCGGGCAGCACGCCCGCGAGCAGCGTGAGCAGCGCCAGCGCCACGGTGAGGCCGCGGTTGGTGCTCCATACGAGCTCGAGCGCACGGCGGCTGTAACGGAATACGCCGAAAAACCCGCGCAACGTCAGGCCCTCGGGTGCCGGTGCCCGCCCGGTCGCGCGCGGTGGGTGAACGACAGTGGCCATGCCTGTTA
The DNA here is from genome assembly GCA_019242385.1 of Gammaproteobacteria bacterium. GTDB lineage: Bacteria > Pseudomonadota > Gammaproteobacteria > Steroidobacterales > Steroidobacteraceae > 13-2-20CM-66-19. The sequence goes on from JAFAVO010000304.1 coordinate 1,945, forward strand.
CTGGCGCGGCGCGGCCCGGCTGACCAGGCGCGAGCCGCGGCGGAAGAACACGTAGCTGTAGATCATCACGACCCGCGCCTGTCCCCTACCGGCCAACACGCCCTCCGCACGCACCTGCCAAGGATGTGGGGGTCATTATCGGTGCCCGCAAGCCCGTGCGGCCACACGGGCGCAACCGTGGCGCGCATAATCACAACAACATGCGCGCCACCGATACCACCGCATCTCCACAGCGGCATCTCCCGGCGGCCCTGAGGTGGATGCCGGTACAGCTCGTGCTGCTGTTTGTCCTCCTGACCGCCATCGACATTGCCTGTCAGCTGCTGCGGGTCTGGCTCGTGCGCATCGCTCCGCCCGGGCTGGGAGATATCGCCTGGCTGCTCGGCGCCCTGATCCTCTCGGTGGCGATGATCGGCGCCTACCGCCGCCTCGTCGGCGCACTCGAGCAGCGGCGGGCAGATGAGTTGGCCACCGGATTGGCACTGCGCGGACTCAGCGGCGGCGCGCTGGCTGGCGCGGCATTGTTCGGACTCGTGTACCTGGTCCTGTGGGCCGCCGGTGCCGCCAGTTCCGGCGGCTTCAGCGGATTCGGCGGCGCCGGCCGTGCGCTCGGTGTCGCGATCGAGTCGGCCATCGGCGAGGAGATCCTGTTCCGCGGGGTGCTGTTCCGCCACCTCGAGAGCGCATTCGGAACCACCCTCGCACTCGCGCTCTCGGCGCTCGCCTTTGGTCTCGTGCACGCCGGCAACGCGGGGGCGAGCTGGATATCGACGCTCGCGATCGCGCTCGAGAGCGGGGTTCTGCTCGGGGTCGCCTACGCCGCGACGCGCAGCCTCTGGCTACCGATCGGACTGCACTTCGGCTGGAATTTCACGGAAGGCGGAATCTTCGGTGCGGCGGTCTCCGGGGGCCAGTACCAGGGCTTGATCCCGCTGCAGCTCTCGGGGCCACCCTGGCTCACCGGCGGTGCCTTCGGGCCGGAGGCGTCACTGCCCGCACTCCTCATCGCGCTGGGCGCCTCGGCGGCGCTCGGTTGGTACGCGGTGCGGCGCGGTACGTGGCAGCCCCCGGGCTGGCGGCTGCGCGCCGTGCGGCCATAGCATTGCGGCCGCCGTGCGCGGCGCCAGTGCGCGACAGGGTCGCGATCCAGGCCTCGCACAGCTCCACCGCCTCCGCGGGGCGAAACGTGCCCGGCTCGAGACACCACTCGAGCCACAGCCCATCGAGGAGCGCGGTGAACCCTATGGCAGCCAGGCGCAGATCGATGGGCGCGGTGCTGGCTCCGCGACTGCCTCCTCCACGCGGGCGTGTCACCCGCGGCTGCGGCAACAGCTCCGCGAGGATCCCGCGCAACAGGCTCACATAACCCTGATAGGTCTCGCGGTGGGCGCGCTGGATGAGCCGCGAGTGCCGGTAGAGTCCCCAGAACACCACCCAGACCGCGAGTGCATCGGCATCGAGACTCGGGGCGGAGAACCAGGCTTCGAGAAAGGCGCGCAGGCGCGCCTGCGGCGAGCTGCCGGCGCGCGCGACCGCGGCGTGCATGCCGAGCACGAGCTCTGAGTTGATATGGCGGTAAGCAGCCGCCACCAGCTCATCCTTGTTGGGGAAGTGATGGTTGATGAGGCCGACCGATACCCCGGCCTGAGCACTGATGGTGCGTATCGAGAGGCCCTCGTGACCGTAGCGCTTGAGGCACTCGATGGTGGCATCGATCAGTGCCTGTCGACGCACCTCGGGCGGGTGACGGGCGAAGCGCGGTTTCGGCCCGGATCGCGCCATCTCAGGCGACCCGCCTGAGCCGCCGGCGGCGGAAGTCGGCGAGCACCTCACGCGCCGCGTTGTGCCCCGGTGCGCCGGTCACGCCGCCGCCCGGATGAGTACCGGCACCGCACATGTACAGCCCCTTGAGCGGGCCGCGGTAATTGCCGTAGCCGAGCATGGGACGTGCCGAGAACAGCTGATCGAGGCTCATGGCGCCATGCGAGATATCTCCGCCGATGAGCCCGAAGGTACGCTCGAGATCGAGCGGACTCATGATCTGGCGGCCGAGCACCGCGGCCTTGAAGTTGGGTGCATAGGCGTTGACGGTGTCGATCATCAGGTCAGCGACCGCCTCGCGGTGTGTGTCCCAGGAAGCACCCGCCGGCAGCTCCGGTGCGACGTGCTGGCAGAAAAGACTGGCCACGTGCCGGCCGGGAGGCGCGAGCGTGTCATCGAGGGTCGAGGGAATGAGCAGCTCGACGATGGGGCGGCGCGACCACCCCAGGGCGCGCGCATCGAAGTACGCCTGCTCCATGTAGCCGAGCGTCGGCGCGATGATGATGCCGGCGGTGTGATGGTCGGCGGGCGCCTTGCCGGGGAAACACGTGAAGTCCGGGAGCTCCGCCAGCGCCACGTTCATGCGGAAGGTCCCGGAGCCACAGCGCCAGTGGCTCATGTGCTCACGCACTTCCTGCGGCAGCGCCGCGGGCGCGATCAGCTTCAGGTACAGGAGCCGCGGATTGAGATTGGAGATCACCGCGGCCGCGCGCAGCGTCTCACCGGACTCGGTCACCACACCGACCGCGCGCTCGCCCTCCACCAGCACCTCGCGCACCGGGGTCGCGACGCGGATGATGGCGCCGCGCTC
>JAFAVO010000034.1 GCA_019242385.1 Gammaproteobacteria bacterium
GCGCCAGCGCCGCGTGCGACTGGAAGAACATGTTGAAGACGCGCGGCAGCAGGTCCGCGGGGATACCGATACCGCTATCGCTCACCGAGACGATCACGTCGTCGTCGTCGCGCGCCGCGCGCAGCTGGATGCGGCCCCCGGGGTCGGTGTACTTGGCCGCATTGATGAGCAGGTTCGAGAAGACCTGCGCCAGGCGGACGACATCGGCCTCGAGCTGCAAGGGCTGCGTCGGCAGATCGAGCACCAGAGTGTGATGCTTCTCATCCAGCAGGGGCCGCGCCGTCTCGATGGCCGCGCCGACCACCGAGGTGAGCTCCACGCGCGTCCTCTTCAGCTCGAGCGTGCCGCGGGTGATGCGCGAGATATCGAGCAGATCATCGAGCAGCCGGCTCATGTGTGCCACCTGGCGCTCGATGATCTCATCGGCCTGCCGGCACTGTTCCGGACTCCGGCCGGGTTTCTTGTTGGCCGCCAGTGCGTAGCGGATCGGCGCGAGCGGATTGCGCAGCTCGTGCGCCAGCAGCGCGAGGAACTCATCCTTGCGCCGGTCGGCGAGGCGCAACGCTTCCTCGCTGGCCCGCAGCTTCTCCTCGGCGAGTTTGCGCTCAGACACGTCGCGCGCGATTTTCGAGGCGGCGATCACCCTTCCTTCGGCATCCCGCACCGGGGATACGGTCAGGGAGATCGCGACGCGTCTGCCATCCTTGGCCACGCGCACCGTGTCGAAGTGGTCGATGCGCTCGCCGCGACTGAGTTTCCGCAGGATCTCCCGCTCCTCCGCATGAAGCTCCGGCGGAATGATGATGGTGATCGGCTTGCCGATGGCTTCGTGCGGCTCCCAGCCGAAAATGCGGGTGGCGCCGCGGTTCCAGGAGAGGATTTTCCCCTCGAGCGTCTTGCTGACGATGGCGTCATCCGAGGAGTCGACGATCGCGGCCAGCAGCGCGCGCTCGTGGACCCGAGCTCTTTCGAGCTCGCCGGGAAATGCAGGCGTAGCCTTGTCCGTAAGCTTGCGCATCCTCGCCCGCGACTTGCCCCCGTGCGCTCTGAGAGATCGGTCCACTTCCATGTGAGATCCCATGTGTGCGCCGGCAGTATAAGCCAAGGCAGAGTGCCGCGGCGGGCCAGGCCGTGCGAGCCGGCCGAGCCAAAGCGCACCCGGGAGTCTCTGATACGCTCCCGGACATGGAGCTGCTTTGGCGGTTTCTGCTCGGGGGCGCGATGGTCAGCTTGTTTGCGCTGCTCGGCGATGTCCTGCGGCCGAGACGACTCGCGGGCATATTTGGCGGAGCGCCCTCGGTCGCGCTGGCAACGCTGGCCTTGACCGGCTACAAGTCCGGAGCCGCCATCGCCTCGCTCGAGGCGCGCTCCATGGTGCTCAGCGGTCTCGGCTTCGTGCTCTACGTTTATGTCGCCGCGAGGCTGCTGGCGAGCGGACGGTGGTCGGCGTTGTTGGTTTCGCTGGGCGCCCTGCCCATTTGGGGCCTGGTCGCGCTCGCTGCCGGGCTGTTGCTGCGATTGGCCGGCACATGATTCCGGCGCTGGATTTCTCCGGCCTGAAGTCTGCGCAGTGGTGGCAGTTCGCGGTGCGCTTTTTCCTCGGAGGCGCGATCACGGTGTGCACCGGCCTCATCTCGCGACACTTCGGTCCGGTGGTCGGCGGCCTGTTCCTGTCCTTTCCGGCGATCTTCCCGGCGACCGCCACGCTCATTGCCCGGCAGGAGACGCTGAAGAAGAGAAAAGCAGGCATCAGCGATCGCACCCGGGGCCGCAAGGCCGCGGCTCTGGACGCCGCGGGTGCGGTGTTCGGCGGCTGGGGAATGGTGGTTTTCGGCTGTGTGGCGTGGCTCACGCTCGACAGCCATCCCATGGCTCTCGCCCTCGCGCTGGCTGCAGTCCTGTGGCTGATCGTGTCGGCTTCTCTTTGGTGGGTGCATCGCCACCGGGGCCGGTGATGTCGCGGTCGAGCCGCGGATCTCCGGACTGGGAGTTCTGGTCGCGGTGGCTCTGCTGGCGGCTGCCGGATTCCTTCGGACGCGCCGGTGTCCTGTCCCGACTGCCCTCGCTCTGCTGGGACGCGGTGCCCGTCCGGCGCCGAGTGGATCGCTTGCTGACTGTCATGTGCGCTCTCCATGTCGTGGCTCATCCTGCGCCCCGCCGGCAGTGCCGCTCGTCGGATCCAGTTCCTTGAGAGCCGAAGCGACCTGGGCCGGATCGGCGGGCTTCTTCAGCTCCGAGACGTGTGGGTCCTCGCGCAGGCGCACACCCGGCAAATCGATGCGCAGCTCCTCCAGCAGATGGATGAGCTTGGTCACCTTCTGCTCGGTGAGCAGACTGATCTGCAGGTCCAGGTGAGCGCGCTGCTCCGCCAGCGTGCTTTGCCGGCCCTGGCCGATCAACACGATCGTCGTGACGAGCAGCGCGACGAGCGTCAACAGGCCGGTCAGCCAGGCGAAAGGGGGCGGATCGAAGTGCGGTATTCCAAGATCGGCGTCCGTCACGTTCACGCCGATCCAGGCACCGATGAAGATCAGCAGACCCACCGGGAACACCGGCCGCGCGAGCCCGTGGCTGACTGTCTCGAGCCAGCGTTGTGCGCGCGTGGTGCGCGCCAGCTCCTGGCTTTCGAGCTCGAGGATGTCGGAGATGTTGCGCGCTACCGCATCGGGGATAGCCTCGTCCGCCACATCTGAAGACGCGCTGCGCGCGCGGCGGGGGCTCATTGGTAGGTGGGTGGCGGCTTTGCCTGGGCGGTGCGTCGGGCTGGGGGCTGCGGCGGCGGGTGCTGCTGCGCCTGCGCCAGCAGCTGCGCGCAGTCCTCATTTTTCGCCAGCCCCGGATCCACGAAGGCCAGGATTGCGGCCACCGGTGTAAGCAGCGTGCCGAGCACCGCACCCGCGGCCCCCTGCTCGACCAGCTTGCCGGGCTTGAGCCTGAAGGATGGCTTTTTCAGCTCTCCGCCGATCTCGATCGGAGACCGCAGCCGGAACAGACGCAGCTTCTTCGGCTGGCCCTGAAGGGTGAGATCGAGCTTCTCGCTGCCGAGGTTGATCTGCCCGAGGCCCTTGATGACGACATCCTGGGTGTCCATCAGCAGGTCCTGCGCGTGAGCCGTGCCGGTTGTGAGGTCGAACTGCGCCACCGCACAGCGAATCGGCGCTTTGTCGTTGGGGTGCTGAACGAGCAGGCCGATTCCCTTGGCCACGTCGATTCCGGTGAGCTCGGCAAACGCCGAGCGCACATCGCCGCCGGGTACGATGACGGTGAGCTGGCCGGTGGCGTCGGACATCAGACCATGCACGGAGTCACCGGTACCCTCGATCACGGCGCGCGCATCGAGCACACCATCGAGCGGCGGCACCGCATCCGGCCCCTTGCCCTTGAACTGGCCCAGTTGAATGTTGCTCGCGCGCAGCTCGCCGTGCACTGCGGGCGGCTTGACGCGGGCGTCGATATGGAAGGCTGCGCTCAAATGCCCCTGCGCCATGTCGATCCGCAGGGGCTCGAGGGTCAGCACCCCATCATCCAGCCTGGCGTGCAACAGGAGCTGCGTGAACGGCACCGTGCCCGCTTCGATGGAGGTAGCGCGGAAGTGCACATCGGCGTCGATCGCACGCATGCGCTCGACCTCCAGACGCGCGGTGGGAAAAAGGTAGCGGGCGTTGGCCGCGTCGGCAGCTTTCGCGTCCGCAGCTTTCGCGTCCGCAACCTTCGCGGAACGCGTATCGTGCGCGGCCGATGTGCCGGGAGCGAGCTCAGTGGCTGCGTGCGCGTGGCTGCCGGTGATGGCAGCGAAGTCCTTCATATAGAGATGTCGCGACAGCAGGTCCGCCTTTACGGTGGGGCGCTTGGTGGTGGCATCGATGTCCGCGGTACCGGACACATCGCTGCCGCCGAGTGATCCTTCGATGCCGCGCACCGCGATGCGCATGCCATCGCGCTTGATGTCGGCTTTCACCTTGAACGGCGGCGTGTTCGGCAGGGTGATCTGCGTCAGGTAGAAGAGCTGCGCGAGATCCGGTCCGTTGGCGTCCACCTGCAGCTCGAGCGCCCCCAGGTCGAATGGCTTGAGAACCTTGCCTGCTGCCTCGATGTGGTTCTGTCCGGCGATGATGGCCAGCGAGAACGGGTACGGACGATAGGGAGTCAGCGCCTGCAAGGGACCACCGGCGATATCGAGCCGGAACGGCTCCTGGTTGATGGTGCCCTTACCTTCGACGCGGAAAGGCCTGGGGTCATCGCCTGCGGCTTTTTCGGCCGCCAGCACGGTGCCTTCGATCTTCAGACGCCGTTTCTCATCGATGAGTGTCAGCTTTCCGGACTGGATGACCAGATCGTGCATGGCGGGCAGCTTCGCCGGCGCCGATGCGCGCTCCTTGGTAGGCGCCTTGTTCTCGAACGTCCAGTTCGCGCGCCCGGACTTTTCCGTATGCAGGTAGATCACCGGCTGGTCGATTTCGACACGCCCGAGTACCAGCGCAGCGTTGGCGAGCGAGCGCAGCGGCTCGACCTGAATCTGCACGCGCTCGATCCTGGCCACCGGACGCTCGGGTTCCCACGGAGGGCCGCCCACGGTCAGTCCGTGGAGCGTGACGGTTGGATGTCGCGACCAGATGTGCACCTCGAGCGGACCGGCGAGGGCGATCTGGCGGCCGAAGCGCGCACTCGCGGTGCGCTCGAGCGGGCCCTTTAACAGGTTCCAGTCCATGAAGCTCAGGCCCAGCAGGAGCACGATCACCAGCACCAGCACCGAGATGCCGGCAATGGCGAGGGGCGATCTGGCCCTGAGTCTCACTGGCTCTCTCCAGGGTGGGCGACCTGATGCCATCGTGCGCACTCAATCTGCAACATGGCGTCAGTGCCGCTCGCCGCACCCTGTCAGCAGGGGACTATCCATGTGCGGCTGCGTGTGCGGCGCGAGCGCGGCGGGCGCGGGCGCAGAACCGTCAGTATCCCTCCACGGGCCGCCTGCGCTGAGCGGCCCGCCGGGCGCGCACGCGGGTGAATTCGGCGCCGAAATAGAAAATCATCGCGGAGTAGTACACCCACAGGATGACCACCACCATGGAACCTGCCGCCCCGTAAGGAGAGCCGACCGCGGTCTTGCCCAGGTACAACCCGAGCAACGCCTTCCCGATGGTAAAGAGCACCGCGGTGGCCAGCGCCCCGGGCCACACGTCCCGCCACCGCAGCCTCACATCCGGGACATATCTCAGGATGAGAGCAATCAGCACGAAGATACCCGCGAACGAGACCACCGCGTTCGCCACGAAGAGCAGCGCGGTCGGCAGTGACAGATGCGCGCTGAAGAAGTGTCCAAAAGCGGCCAGGGCGGTACTGAAGAGCAGTGAGACCAGCAGCAGGAATCCAAACCCCAGCACCAGCGCAAACGACCACAGCCGGGACTTGATGAGTGTCAGCAGGCCCGCGTTCGGCAGTGGCTTCACATCCCAGATCTTGTTCAAAGCCGACTGCAGCTCGCCGAAGACGCTCGAGGCCCCGACGATCAGGATGATGATGCCGATCACCGAAGCCACGCCGCCGGCGTGCGGCTCCTTGCCATGCTCGATGACGGTCTGCACCGTACGGGCGCCATCTCCTCCCATGACCTGACGCACCTGATCGACCAGAGCCTGCTGGGCCTCCGAGCGACCGAACACCAGTGCCGCCATGGCGATGGTCAGGATGACCAGCGGGGCGAGCGAGAGGAGACTGTAAAGCGAGAGCGAAGCCGCGAGACGCGGCCCCTCGTGGTCGAGCCAACTGCTCGCGGTCTCCTGCAGATCCTGCCAGTAACGGTACGGACCTTGAGCGAGAGCTGCGGCGCGACGACTCTCATGCAGAAACAACATTCCTCCACTCAGACACTGCACGGCCGCATAGGTTTTGCTCACTGGCGTAGGGCGGCGCTTACAGGCCTTCCCGTGTCAGGCCGACCGCACTGATGCAGGCCCGGGCGCACATTCCCACCAGCTCGCGCAGCGCGCGGCGTGTCCTCAAGGAGGGATCATCATGCTTCAGTGGGCCGTGATCTTCTTCATCATCGCAATCATCGCCGCGGTGCTGGGTTTCAGTGGAATCGCGGCGGGTGCCGCCGGGATTGCCAAAGTGCTGTTCGTAGTCTTCCTGGTGATCGCCATCATCTCGTTCTTCGTG
>JAFAVO010000152.1 GCA_019242385.1 Gammaproteobacteria bacterium
CGAGGAGCGCATCAAGCGCGGCAAGCCCGACACCGGCCGCATCGTGCTCGAGCTGCACCGCGAAGGCGCGGAGGTGATGGTGCGCCTCACCGACGATGGCGGTGGCATGAACCTCAAGGCGATACGCGACAAGGCGCAGGCGCTCGGCCTCATCGACACCGGTCAGAGCCTGAGCGACGAAGAAGCCATGCAGCTGATCCTCGAGCCCGGCTTCTCCACCGCCGGCGCCATCACCCAGCAGGCCGGCCGCGGTGTGGGCATGGACGTCGTCGCTACGGAGATCAAGCGCCTCGGCGGCGCGCTCCACATGGAGACCAAGGCGGGCGAGGGCACCGTATTCACCATCCGCTTGCCACTTACGCTCGCCATCAGCCACGCGCTCGTCGTGCGGACCGGCGAGGAGTACTACGCGCTGCCGCTGCCGACGGTCGAGGGCGTGCTGCGGCTGTCCAAGCCGGAAGTTGCCGCGCATCTCGGGCGCGATGCCGGCGCCTTCGACTATGCCGGGCAGAAGTACCGCTTCCAGCACCTGGCTAACTTTGTCGGGCTCAGCCCCTCGGAGCTGCCGGGGCAGGACGTCACCATCCCGGTGGTGCTGGTGCGCGCCGGGGAGCACTCCACCGGCATCGTCGCCGATGAGCTGGTGGGGAGCCGTGAGATCGTGGTGAAGTCGGTCGGCCCGCAGATCTCGAGCATCCGCGGCATCTCCGGCGCCACCATCCTCGGCGATGGCCGCATCGTGATCATTCTCGACATCGGCGCGCTGGTGCGGGCCGAGTGGCGCACGCGCGCCCAGGCACCGGCGCCTCCGGCGGTGAAGGAGCGCGGCGACCGCCGCGTCTTCGCCATGGTGGTCGATGATTCGATCACGGTGCGCCGCGTGACCCAGCGGCTGCTCGAGCGCAATGGCATGCGCGTCATCACCGCGCGCGATGGCATGGATGCGGTGGCGCTGCTGCAGGACAACGTGCCGGATGTGATCCTGCTCGACATCGAGATGCCGCGCATGGACGGTTACGAGGTCGCCGCGCACGTGCGCAACGACCCGCGCCTGAAGGATGTGCCGATCATCATGGTCACCTCGCGCGTCGGCGAAAAGCACCGCGCGCGTGCCATCGAGCTCGGCGTCGATGACTATCTCGGCAAGCCTTACCAGGAAGCGCAGCTGCTCGATGCGATCGCGCCGCTGGTCGAGCGCCGGCGTGCGTCCTCACGCACCCAGGCGTACGGGAGTTGAGCCGTGGCTGAGCGCGTCGCCGAGATCTATAGCCTGCTCGTGCCGCTCATGGAGGGGCGCCTGATCGTTCCGCGCTCCTGTGTGGCCGAAGTGATCGGCTTCCAGACACCATCCGAGATGACCGGTGCGCCTCCCTGGTACATCGGCACGGTGCCGTGGAACGGCAAGGCCGTGCCGCTCATCTCCTTCGAGGGTGCATGCGGCCAGACCATCCCGCCGGCGAGCGGTCGCACGCGCATCGTCATCCTGCATGCGCTCGGTACGCGCGTGGAGGGAGGCAACTTCGCCCTCGTCTCGCAGGGTTTCCCGCAGCTGGTGCGGGTCAGCTCGGATGTGGTGCGGCCGGACAACTCGCGCGTCTTTCCCGAGCGCATGCCGGTCATCTGCCAGATTCGCATGGTGAACGAGACGCCGCTGGTTCCCGATCTCGAGCGGCTCGAGGAGATGATCGCGGACGAGACCAGTATCGTGGCGGCCTAGCGCCGCTCAGGGGCTGCGGGCGATAGCCAGGGCTCCAACCACCGAACACTGGCCAGAGATAAGCGACCCCTCACCGTCCGCGCCCGCGCACCGCTGCTCTAAGCGGTGCGCGGGCACTTACTGCATCGCAGTCCTCAGTGGCCCTCAGTCGTCGCCATGGTCATCGGCGACCGCCTGCACGAAGTTCCAGCCATTCGGCGTGCCGAGCCCGGTCGCCTGGTCCCAGCCCGGACCGGCGGCGAGCGAGGTGTCGACACCGAAGGTAATCACGAACCAGCGCGTGGAGAACGGGCTGTTGTAGAGCGCGCTCACGAAGTTCGGCTGACCGGAGAGCGGCGCCGCCAGCTCGGAGCTGGTCAGATGCTGCGTCCCGTTGGCATCGACGATGGTGCCGGTGACATTTCCCGGTGAAGAGGGTGTCGCTTCCACATCGGTGATCGCACCGGACGGCAGCCGGTACAGGTGCGGCGCCGCCGACCCGAGCCGATGGTGCGCGCGCTGCGTGGCGATGCCCCAGAGCGCGGTGAACATCGGGCAGGACACACTCGTGCCGCCGATTACCTCGATGCCGAGATCGCCTGCGCTGTCGCCCGTGTAGATGATCTCGACACCGGTGTAGGGATCGGCCACCCAGGAGATGTCCGGCTGCAGGCGCCGTGTCCCGCCGAGACCGTGCTGCCACCAAGGCAGCGGATACACGTTGCTCACTCCACCGCCACCGCCACCGCCACCCAGCGGGATGCTGCCAGGCGGATCGAGCGGCGGGCTGCCGGCGGAAGCTTTGTCCGCGACCTCGGTGAGATTGGTGCCCCAGCTGGTCTGCCAGGCGATGTGCTGTTGCGGATCGAGCGCCACGCTCACCCCGCCGATGCTGGTGGCATAGGGGGAGTTGGACGGGGAGCTGACATCGATGTAGCCCAGATCGATGGTGAAGTTGCCCGAGTCACCGCTGCTGAAGTTGACGCTCTGGCCGCGTGCGTTGGCCAGCTTCAGCACCGCGTCGGTGGCCGCGCGGCTCGCCACGTCGGTGTTGGACTCGACATCGCCCCAGCTGTTGGAAATAGCGACGACGCCGGGCGTTGCCGAAGCCGTCGCGATGGCGGCGAACAGATCCGAATCCAAGTTCGTCGGGGCGATGACCAGCAGTATCTTCGCTCCGGGCGCAATCGCATGCACCCACTCGACATCGAGTGTCGTCTCGGTGGCCCACCCGGCGTTAGCGTCTGTCGAGAAGTTCGACTCCGTCGGCGTGCCGACGACCGTCAGGTCGACGGGCGGAAGCCCCATGAGGGCCGCAAAAGCCTGCGCGTCCTGAGCGATGGTGGTCGAGCCGTAGGCATCCACGATGGCGATGGTGGTACCGCTGCCATCGAGGCCCGCCTGGTAGAGCGGATTCAGGTTATATGCGCTGTAGATATCGGTCGGCTGATAGCCACAGGGCGCTACGGTCCCTGGGGCGGAGTTGTTGATGTCCGCGCCGTACCGGGTGCCGTGGTAAGTGGCCGTGACGCCCTTGCCACTG
>JAFAVO010000255.1 GCA_019242385.1 Gammaproteobacteria bacterium
GCCACGAGGTGCAGCATCTCGTCGGAGACGTTGCGCGGATGATCGACCAGTGCGCGTGCCGATGAATGCGAGAAGATGACCGGCGCAGCACTCACGCTGAGGGCGGCGCGCATCGTCTCCTCGGACACGTGCGCGAGGTCGACCAGCATCCCGAGGCGATTCATCTCGCGTACCACTTCCTTGCCGAAGGGCGTGAGGCCGTGATGCCGCGGCACATCCGTCGCCGAGTCCGCCCAGGCCGTGTTGGCGGAATGGGTCAGTGTCATGTAGCGGGCGCCGGCGTCGTAGTACGCGCGCAGCACCGGGAGCGAGTCGTTGATCTGGTGGCCGCCTTCCACCCCGACGAGGGAAGCGACGAGGCCGGCGCGGTGCAGGCGGCGGATGTCGGCCGCAGTGTAGGCCATGGCCAGGTCGCGGTTGTAGCGCGCGCACATGGCCTTCACCAGGTCGATCTGCTCGAGCGTCGCCTGCACCGCCTCTGGCCCCCTCATCTCCACGGGAACGAACACCGACCAGAACTGCGCGCCGACATGGCCGCGGCGCAAGCGCGGGATGTCGGTCATGAGCGGCGGAGAGCCCGCCGGTGCGGATAAGCCCGCGGTGTTTGAACTCAGGTCGAGCTTGCGCAGATCGCTGCCGAAACGCTCGCGGATCTCCCACGGCAGGTCGTTGTGGCCATCGATGAGGGGGGTCTGCGTGAGCACCCGGTCGACGCGGGCAGCAGCATCGGGCTGTGGACTCGCAGCCGATACGAGGCCAGATGCCAGCGCGAGCGACAGGAGCGCCGCCCCAGGATGCAATCGCGCGCAGCCGCTGCGCGCGGCTCGGATGTCGGCCACTTGGTGCCCCCTTCTCGAGTTGGTGGTTGGTCAGGTCAGCCCGGTTCGTTGCGGGCGCAGGAGCGAGTCCAGTCCTGCGGCCGCGCTCCCGGATTGTGCCAGCCGCACGGGCCCTGCAGCAGCTTTTCCGCCTGGGGCGGGCCCCAGCTGCCGGGCACGTATTCGTAAGGTGCCGGCATCCCCTGCAGCACCGGGTCGACGATCGCCCAGGCGGCCTCCACCTCGTCCTCGCGCGCGAAGTGGCTGGTATCCCCGATCAGCGCAGCGCTGATCAGCACCTCGTAGGCATCCATGTTATCGCCGTGCTGCTGGGCGACGAAGAGCTCCACGTCGCTGCCGGTCATCACCGGCCCTGGCTTCTTGGTGTGAGCGCCGAGCGCGATGGCGACATCGGGTCCGACGCGGAAGCGGACGTGATTGGGCTGCTCGGGACCGAAGTCGCCGAACACGTTCGCCGGCGGCGCTCGCAGGTCGACCACCACCTCCGTGGCCGTCACCGGCAGGCGCTTGCCCGCGCGCAGATAGAACGGCACCCCGCTCCAGCGCCAGGAATCGATTGCGAGCGCCATCGCCGCATAGGTCTCCACCTGCGAGTCGGCGGCGACCCCCGGCTCCTTGCGATATCCAATGTACTGGCCACGCGCCACCTGGGATGGGCTCAGCGGGCGGATCGCACGCAGCACCTTGACCTTCTCGTCCCGCAGCGCCTCGCCTTCGGTATTGACGGGCGGCTCGAGACTCAGCAGCGCCACGATCTGCATCAGATGGTTCTGCATGACATCGCGGATCGCGCCGGCTTCCTCGTAGAAGCGTCCGCGCCCCTCCATGCCGAGCGTCTCGGCCATGGTGATCTGCACGCTCGCCACGTAATTGCGGTTCCATACCGGCTCGAGAAAGGAGTTGGCAAAGCGAAAGTACAGCAGGTTCTGTACCGCCTCCTTGCCGAGGTAGTGATCGATGCGAAAGATGCTCGACTCCGGAAAGTGCGCGTGCAGCGTGCGATTGAGTTCGCGCGCCGAGGCGAGATCGCGGCCGAAAGGTTTCTCCACCACGATGCGTGCGCCTTCCGCACCGCCGGTGCCGCTCAGGTGCTGCGCCACCGTGGCGAACATGCTCGGCGGGATGGCCAGATAATGCAGCGGCCGCTGTGCATCGCCGAGCGCCTTGCGCAGCGCGACGAAGGTGTCACGGTCGTTGTAGTCGCCATCCACGTAGCGCAGCAGCCCGGTGAGGCGGCTCACCGCTCCCTGGTCGGCGTCCTTGACGAATTCGCTCAGACTCTTGCGCACCCGGTCGCCGAGCCACTTGACATCGGCTCCCTGGCGCGCGACGCCGATCACCGGGATGGTGAGCAGCTGCCGCCGCACCAGGTGATAGAGCGCAGGAAAGATCTTGCGGTAGCAAAGGTCGCCGGTCGCGCCGAAGAGCACCACGGCATCACAGTCACGGCGTTCCATGTGCAACTCCTTGTGGCGTGGCCCGGCTCACGGACTGCGCTCTACGTGACCGCCGAAACCCAGGCGCATCGCCGAGAGGAGCTTGTAGGCAAACTCCGCGTGACCGCGCGACTCGAAGCGGGCGTACAGCGCCGCGCTCAGCACCGGCGCCGGCACACCCACCTCGATTGCCGCCTCCACCGTCCAGCGTCCCTCGCCCGAGTCCGCCACGTGACCGGCGAAGCGCTCGAGCCTGCGATCCTGTGAGAGCGCCGCGGCGGTCAAGTCCAGCAGGCGCGAGGAAATGATGCTGCCGTGACGCCACACTTCGGTGATTGCGGCCAGATCGAGCTGGTACTGAAAGAATTGCGGGTCCGAGAGCGGCGCGGTCTCCGCGTCCGCGGTAGCGGCGCTGCGCCCGGCGTCGGCGTGCGCCAGCAGGTTCAGCCCTTCGGCGTAGGCCGCCATCAGTCCGTACTCGATCCCGTTGTGAACCATCTTGACGAAGTGCCCGGCGCCAGACGGTCCGCAGTGGAGATAGCCCATCGCGGCGGCGGCGAGGCTCGCCGCGTTACCAGCCGATTTGACTGGTGCCTGGCGCTCGCTCACCGTGGCTGCAGCCTGCCGGCCGCCGGGCGCGAGTGTAGCCAGCACCGGCTCGACCAGCGCTACCGCCTCGGTCGGCCCACCGACCATGAGGCAATAACCCTGCTCGAAGCCGAGCACTCCGCCGCTCGTGCCGACATCGAGGTAGTGGATGCCCTGCGCACGCAGGGCGGCCGCGCGGCGGATATCGTCGCGGTAATTGGAATTACCGCCGTCGATGAGCACATCGCCCGCGGACAGCAGCGGTTGCAGCTCGTGGATCACCGAGTCCACCACCGCCGCCGGAACCATGATCCACACCACCCGTGGCGGTGCGAGCGCCTTGACCAGCTCAGCAGTCGAGGACACACCGCGGGCGCCGAACTCCGCGACCGCCCTGACGTTCTCGGCAGTGTGGTCGTACGCCACGCACTCGTGTCCGCCCTGCTGCAGGCGCCGTACCATGTTGGCGCCCATGCGCCCAAGTCCGATCATCGCGATCCGCATCGCCATCTCCCGGGCCGCGCCCACCGCCGCGCCTGCCGCTCAGTATAGTCGGTTCAGGCCTTCCGGCCCGCTCCGCGCCGCTGGCCAAGCAGCAGCTTGCGTTAGCGCGATGCCCACGCGCGCACTCGCTGCGATCGGCGGCGGACCCGATGCCAACGCGGCGCACTGATGAGCATGCGCAGCTGCATCCCCAGCGTTCGTGCCGTGGGCCCTATGTTGGATGTTGGCACACGAGGAGCCGAGCGCGGCTCAGTTGGGCACGCGGCGGATCTGCGCCCCGAGCTGCGCGAGCTTCTCCTCGATGGCCTCGTAGCCGCGATCGATGTGGTAGATGCGCTCGACCTCGGTGCGTCCCTCGGCTACCAGGCCGGCGAGCACCAGGCTGGCGGAGGCGCGCAGGTCGGTCGCCATGACGGGCGCGGCAGTGAGCTTGTCGACGCCGTGGATGATGGCGGTGTTGCCCTCGAGACGGATCTCCGCTCCCATGCGCCGCATCTCCAGCATGTGCATGAAGCGATTCTCGAAAATGGTCTCGGTTATGGTGCCAACGCCGCTGGCAACGGTGTTGAGCGCGGCGAACTGCGCCTGCATGTCGGTGGGGAACGCCGGGTAGGGTGCAGTCCTGACATCGACCGCGCGCAGCGTGCGCCCGCGCATGTCCACCTCGATCCAGTTATCGCCCACCGCGAGCTTTGCGCCCGCCTCCTGCAGCTTCGCGAGTACCGCGTCCAGGTGGTCGGGGCGCGTGTTCTTGATGCGCACGTGGCCCCCGCTGATCGCGCCGGCCACCAGGTAAGTGCCGCTCTCGATGCGGTCGGGCAGGACCTCGTAGCTCGTGCCGCGCAGCTTCTCCACCCCGCTCACGGTGATCTTGTCGGTGCCGGCACCGGCAATACGCGCGCCCATGGCGATGAGAAAATTCGCCAGGTCCACCACCTCCGGCTCGCGCGCCGCGTTCTCGATCACCGTCTCGCCCTCGGCGAGGGTCGCCGCCATCATCAGGTTCTCGGTGCCGGTAACCGTCACGGTATCGAGCATCAGGCGCGCCCCGCGCAAGCGCGCGGCGCGCGCGCGGATATAGCCGCCTTCGATGGTGATGTCCGCCCCCATCGCCTGGAGCCCGGCAACGTGAATATTGACCGGGCGCGCACCGATGGCGCAGCCGCCGGGCAGCGATACATCCGCACGCCCATAGCGCGCAATGAGCGGGCCCAGCACCAGGATCGAAGCGCGCATGGTCTTCACCAGCTCGTACGGGGCGAAGCATTCGCGCACGGTCGAAGCGTCGACCTCGATGCGCATGCGCTCATCGATGGTGACGGTCGCGCCCATCCTGCCGAGCAGCTCGACCGTGGTAGTCACATCGCGCAGGTGCGGCACGTTCGCCACCACCACCGGATCCTCGGCGAGCAGCGCCCCGGCGAGTATCGGCAGCGTCGCGTTCTTGGCACCCGAGATGCGCACCTCGCCCTCGAGCGGCACACCCCCGTGGATCTGCAGCTTGTCCACTCAGCGTTGTCCCGACTCTTCGGGCGTCAGTGCCTCGATGGATAGCGCGTGGATCTCACGTCCCATGCGCTCCCCGAGCGTGCGATAGATGAGTTGGTGGCGCGCGAGAGTCCGCAGCTGCGCGAACTCGCGCGCGATCACACGCGCACTGAAGTGGGTGCGGTCGGGCGATTCCACCTGCACCTGCGCACCGGGCAGACCGGCGCGGATCAAGCGCGCGACTTCTTCAGGGTCCATGGTGCGATATTACATGGGCTGATGCCCGGCACGCCTATAATGACTGTATGGATCCGCACCCCGCGGCCCCGGCGAGCTCCGTGCCGCAGGCCGATGACGCGCAACTGCTGGCCTCCGCCCGCCGTGCTCTGGCCATCGAGGCGCGCGCGGTAGAGGCGCTCGCCCCGCGCCTCGGTCCGCAGTTCGCGCAGGCTTGCCGCATCTGTCTCGAGTGCCGCGGCCGCGTGGTGGTCACCGGGATGGGCAAGTCGGGACACGTTGCCGGCAAGATCGCGGCAACGCTCGCCAGCACCGGTGCACCTGCATTTTTCCTGCACCCGGCCGAGGCCGGGCACGGCGACCTGGGCATGATCACCCGGCTCGATGTGCTGCTGGCGCTGTCGAACTCCGGCGAGACTCCGGAGCTGGTGCTGTTGCTTCCGCATCTCAAACGCCTGGCGGTGCCGCTAATCCTGATGTGCGGGCGGGCCGACTCGACGCTCGCGCGTGCGGCGAACGTCGCACTCGATGTCAGCGTGCCGGAGGAGGCGTGCCCGCTCAATCTCGCTCCGACCGCGAGCACGACTGCGACCCTCGCCATGGGCGATGCGCTCGCGGTGGCGGTGCTCGAGGCACGGGGGTTCACCCGCGCGGACTTCGCGCGCTCGCACCCGGGCGGTGCGCTCGGCCGACGACTGTTGCTGCACGTCGAGGACCTGATGCGCACCGGCGATGCCGTTCCGCGAGTCGCGCCCGATGCCCTGCTGAGCGCCGGGTTGCTGGAAATGTCGCGCAAGGGCCTCGGCATGACAGTCGTGGTGGACGCCGCGCAGCGGATACTCGGGGTATTCACCGATGGCGATCTGCGGCGCGCGCTCGACCGGCAGATCGACGTGCATGCGACGGTGATGAGTGCGGTCATGACCACCCAGGCCAAAAGCATCGGACCGCGCGAGCTGGCCGCCGAAGCAGCACACCTCATGGAGGTGCACCGGATCACGGCGTTGCCGGTGGCCGATGCGCACGGGCGGCTGATCGGCGCACTCAACGTGCACGACCTGATGCGCGCCGGCGTCGTCTGACATGCCCTCCGCTATCCGCCTGCTGGTCCTCGATGTCGATGGGGTACTGACCGATGGGCGGCTGTACTTCGGCGCGCGCGGCGAAGCGCTCAAGGCCTTCCACGTGCGCGATGGGGTCGGGCTCAAGCAGCTGCAACGCGCGGGTCTCACTGTCGCGGTGATCTCCGGACGCCGCTCGCGCATGGTGGCGGCGCGCTGCCGCGAGCTCGGCGTGCGTCACGTGCTGCAGGGGGTGGGCGACAAGCTCACCGCGCTCAGGCGCCTGTGCGCGCGGCTGAAGCTCACGCCCGCCTCCTGTGCCTGTGTAGGCGATGATCTTCCCGATGTGCCACTGATGCGCGCCACGGCGCTCTCCTTCGCGGTTGCCGAC
>JAFAVO010000001.1 GCA_019242385.1 Gammaproteobacteria bacterium
CGCTGCTGCTCGCTCACTGCCACCCCCGTGGAGCTCATCAGTGCGCCGCCCCGCGCGCGATCACGTTATCCGCGGGCGGCGTGCTCCAGGAGTGGAACGGCGGCGGCGAAGGCAGCTCCCATTCGAGTCCGTGCGCACCTTCCCAGGCGCGGTTGCCGATCGGCACACCCGAGCGCACGCATTTCCAGATGAGGTACGGGAACAACAGCTGCGACAGTCCGAAGCCGAAGCCGCCGATCGAGGACACCATGTTCCAGTCGGTGAACTGCACGGCGTAGTCGGGGATGCGCCGCGGCATGCCGGCGAGCCCGAGGAAGTGCTGCGGGAAGAACAGCACGTTCACGAAGATGGTCGACAGCCAGAAGTGCCACTTCGCGAGCGTCAGGTCGTACATCCGTCCGGTCCACTTCGGCAGCCAGTAATACACCCCGGCCATGATGCCGAAGATGGTTCCGGGCACCAGCACGTAGTGGAAGTGCGCCACCACGAAGTAGGTGTCCTGGTACTGGTAGTCCGCCGGCACGATGGCGAGCATCAGTCCGGAGAAGCCACCGATGGTGAACAGGAACAGGAAGGCGAGCGCAAACAGCATCGGCGGCTCGAACGACAGCGAGCCCTTCCACATGGTCGCGGTCCAGTTGAACACCTTCACGCCGGTCGGCACCGCGATCAGCATGGTCGAGAGCATGAAGAACAGCTGCGCAGCGAGCGGCATGCCGACCGTGAACATGTGATGCGCCCACACGATGAACGACAGGAAGGCGATCGAGGCGGTGGCGTACACCATGGTCTCGTAGCCGAACAGCGGCTTGCGCGAGAAGGTGGGGATGATCTCCGAGACGATACCGAACGCCGGCAGGATGAGGATGTAGACCTCGGGGTGGCCGAAGAACCAGAAGATGTGCTGGAACATCACCGGATCGCCACCGCCCGCCGCGGTGAAGAAAGTGGTGCCGAAGAAATGGTCGGTGAGCAACATGGTGACCGCGCCCGCGAGCACCGGCATCACCGCGATCAGCAGATAGGCGGTGATCAGCCACGTCCATACGAACAGCGGCATCCGCAGCAGCGTGATGCCCGGCGCGCGCATGTTCATGATGGTGACGATGACGTTGATGGCGCCGAGGATCGAGGAGGCGCCCATCAGGTGCACCGCGAAGATCAGCATGGGGAAGGCGGCGCCGGTCTGCAGGACGAGCGGCGGATACATGGTCCAGCCGCCCGCCGGTGCGCCGCCCGGCACGAAGAACGAGCCGATCAGCAGCGTGAAGGCAAAGGGCAGGATCCAGAAGCTCAGGTTGTTGAGCCGCGGCAGCGCCATGTCGGGCGCGCCGAGCTGCATCGGGATCATCCAGTTCGCAAGTCCGGTCCACGCGGGCATGATCGCGCCGAAGATCATGAGGAGCGCGTGCATGGTGGTGAGGGAGTTGAAGAACTGCGGATCGAAGAACTGCAGCCCGGGCTTGAAGAGCTCGAGCCGGATGAGCATCGCCGCGCCCCCGCCGATGAAGAACATCACGCACGCGAAGATCAGATACATCGTGCCGATGTCCTTGTGGTTGGTCGAGTACACCCAGCGCCGCCAGCCGTGCGGCTTGTGGTCGTGCTCCTCGTGCGAGTCGGCGTGTGTCAGGACTTCGGCCATGGCGCTTTCTCTTCAGTTGCGGCGGTGGGGGCGGAGGCGGCGGCGGGCGCCGTCGGGGCGGTCGCCTGTTTCTGCTCGGCGGCCTTCTGCTTCAGCCACGCGGCGAAATCTTCCTTGGAGCGCGCGTCGACGACGATCGGCATGAATCCGTGGTCGCGTCCGCAGAGCTCCGCGCACTGCCCGCGGTACAACCCGGGCTTGTCGGCGTCGATGTTGAACCAGGCCTCGTTGACGAAACCCGGGATCGCGTCCTTCTTGACCCCGAAGGCCGGCACCCACCAGGAATGGATGACGTCCGCCCCGGTGACGAGCAGCCGCACCTTGGTACCGACCGGCACGACGAATGGGTGATCGACGTTCAGCAGGTAGTGCTCGACGCTCGCGGGGTCGATGCCGGAGAGCAGCTCGCGCGCGGCGTCCGAGTGGTGATCGAGACGCGAGAAGTACACCACCCCATCATCGAGGTAGTCGTACTCCCATCCCCACTGGAAGCCGGTCACCTTCACGGTGAGCTCGGTCTTGGTCGTGTCCTCGATCTCGATCAGCGTCTTGGCCGCCGGCACCGCCATGGCGACCAGAATGATGACCGGCACGATGGTCCAGACGATCTCGACCTTGGTGTTGTGCACCAGCGTGACATCCGCTACCGCACCCTTGGATTTGCGGTAGTTGACGATCGACCAGAGCATCACGCTGAAGACCACTGCACCGATCGCCACGCAGATCCAGAAGATCTTCATGTGCAGGTGGTAGATCTCGCGGCTGATATGGGTGACGCCCTGCGTCATGTTCAGCTGGCTCCACCCCGACTCGGCGTGCGCCGTGAGCGAGGCGGCGCTCGCTGCGAGCGCGTAGGTGAGGTGAGCGAGCTTTGCGCGAATCATCGTTAACATGCCTTGCAGCGCCCCACCCAATCGGGGTGCGCGTTTTTTTCAGGAAGCCAACCCGCTCCGTCCGCTGCCCTAATGCCAGGAGGGCGATTCGTTCACGCGGCCGATGACGCGCTGCAACCGTAGCGCGAGTCCGCGCCGCTCCTCTTCGGTGAGGAAGCTGCCGAGCTCGCATCGTCGCCCGTGCGACTCGATGGTGAGCCGGCTCGGGTGCTGCTGAGCCGCGGGGCGGCGCAGTTTAACCTGCGCCCAATGCCGCGGGAACACGACATGCTCGCAATGAGCCCGCACCCGCGTGTCGATGCTCACATCCGCGTCGGTCACGGTGATCGTCTGACTGTGATGACGACGCTGGAGGCCCGCGCTCAGCGCCCACGCGAGCAGCGCCAGCTCGAGTCCCGCGAACGGCAGGATCGGCCAGAATCCCTTGAGCGCGAGCACGGCGGCGATGCCGCACGGGGCGATGCTGGCGAGGCCGAAGAACAGCCGCGCCCCACGCACACTCAGTGAGCAGTTGGGGCAGATCTCGATCCGTAGCGGCTCGCTGTCCACGCGCAGTCGATGGTAGCGCGCAAACCCCCTAATTCAAGCCATTTCAGAAGCTTATCACTCGCGACTCGAGCTCCCGGGCGAGCGGCGCGAGCGCGAGCGGCTCCTCCGCCTTCTGAAGATGCGGGACCACCGCGAGGGGCGGCTCGCCGAGCACACGCGCGAGGGTGTC
>JAFAVO010000120.1 GCA_019242385.1 Gammaproteobacteria bacterium
GCTGCGCGAGCTGTTCGAGCTCACCCGCAGCGAAGACATCACTCCCGAGCGTGTGCATCTGGCGCTGCGCGAGCGCGAGTCGGGACTGCCCGATGAGCAGGACGTGCGCGAAAACGGCGTGCGCGTGCCCCGCGGCGGCATCCGCGCCCGCGGAGCGCACCAGCGCGATTACCTCGAGCACATCCGCACGCGCGACCTCACCTTCGGCATCGGGCCGGCGGGCACCGGCAAGACCTACCTCGCCGTTGCCTGCGCGGTCGAGGCGCTGCAGGCCGATCGGGTGCGGCGGCTGGTGCTGGTGCGCCCGGCGGTGGAGGCGGGCGAGCGCCTCGGCTTCCTCCCCGGTGACCTCACCCAGAAGGTCGACCCGTATCTGCGCCCGATGTACGACGCACTGTACGAGATGATGGGCTTCGATCGGGTGGCGCGCTTCATCGAGCGCAACGTGATCGAAGTCGCACCGCTCGCCTTCATGCGCGGACGCTCGCTGAATGACTCCTTCATCATCCTCGATGAGGCGCAGAACACCACCATCGAGCAGATGAAGATGTTCCTTACCCGCATCGGTTTCGGCTCCAAAGCGGTGGTGACGGGAGATGTGACCCAGACCGACCTGCCGGCCGGCAAGCAGTCCGGTCTCTCGCACGTGATCGATGTGCTGCGTGCGGTGGAGGGTGTCGCCTTCACCTTCTTCGACGCACACGATGTCGTGCGCCATCCGCTCGTGCAGCGCATCGTGCAAGCCTACGAGTCGCGCGGGAGCTCCGCATGAGCACCCGCCGGGTCGGCGCGCGCGCGCCGCGCGGAGTACGCCTCGAGCTGCAGCGGCGGGTGCGCGGCTGGTCGCCCGCGCGGCGCGACATCGCCCGCTGGGCGAGCGCAGCGCTCGGCCGCGGCGGAGGCGGGCGTGAGCTCGGCGTCTGCACGGTGGGCGCGGCGGAGAGCGCGCGGCTCAATGCGCGCTTCCGCGGGCGCGACCAACCGACCAACGTGCTGTCGTTCCCGCCGGCGCGCCTGCCGGCAGGCTGCGCACCGCTGCCGCTCGGGGAGCTGGTGATCTGTCCGCGGGTGCTCCAGGCCGAGGCGCGTGCGCAGGCCAAGACCCTGCGCGCACACTGGGCCCACCTGGTGGTGCATGGCACGCTGCACCTGCTCGGGTACGACCACGAGCGCGTTGCGGACGCACGGCGCATGGAGCGGCGCGAGATTGCCGTGCTGCGCCGCCTCGGGTTTTCCAACCCGTACCGGAGCTGAGGGTCATGCCGAAGGATCTCAACACCACCGGCCGCTGGCTGCGGCGTCTGACCCACGGCCTCGCCGCCGAGCCGCAGGACCGCAAGGCCCTCGTCGACGTGCTGCGCGAAGCCGCCGACCGTGACGTCATCGACAGCGACGCGCTCACCATGCTCGAGGGGGTGCTCGAGGTCGCCGATCTGCAGGTGCGCGACATCATGGTGCCGCGCGCACAGATGGTGTTCGTGCGCCGTGACGAGCCGGCGGCGCGCATCCTGCCGGTGGTGGTGGAGTCGGGGCACTCGCGGTTTCCGGTCATGGACGAGGACCGCGACGATATCGTAGGGATCCTGCTCGCCAAGGACCTGCTGCGGCTCACGACCACACAGGCACGCGAGCGCTTCGATATCCGCGAGTACATGCGACCGGCGGTGTTCGTGCCCGAATCGAAGCGGCTCAACGTGCTGCTCAGGGAATTCAGGCGCAACCGCAATCACATGGCGATCGTGGTCGATGAGTACGGCGGCGTGTCGGGTCTGTGCACCATCGAGGATGTCATCGAACAGATCGTCGGCGAGATCGATGATGAGTTCGACGTCGAGGACGATCAGAACATCCGCCGCGATGCCGAGGCGCAGTTCACCGTGCGCGGCGTGACGCGCATCGAGGAGTTCAACCAGTACTTCGGCGCGCAACTGCCCGAAGGGCAGGGCGTCGACACCATCGCCGGACTGCTGCTCAGGCAGCTCGGGCGGCTGCCACGCCGGGGCGAATCCGCGCGCATCGATGGCTTCGAGTTCCGTGTGCTGCGCGCCGACCGGCGCCGCATCGATACCCTGCGCGTGCTCGCGCCGCACGATGTGCTGCCGGCAAGCGATGAGCGGCCACCTGGCGATGGGCACCCACCTGGCGATGGGCGGCCGGCGGGCGGGACATCCTGACGCCCATGCGCTCCGTCGCCGCCGAGTCCGCCGTCGCAGCCGCGACGCCCGCGCGCTATACGCTCGCCCGGCCTGCCTCGAGGCTGGCGCGTGCCCTGCTCGCGTTCGTTGCCGGCGCAGCGCTCGCGGCCGCGTTCGCGCCGCTGAATCTGTGGCCGCTCGCGGTGCTCTCGCCGGCACTGCTCATGTGGCTGTGGCAGGGCGCGCGCCCGCGCGAGGCGGCGAGCCTCGGCTTCTGGTTCAGCTTCGCCACCTTCGCGGCAGGCACGTACTGGCTGTACATCAGCATCCACGGCTTCGGCGGCGCCCCGATCTGGCTCGCCGGCATGCTGATGCTGGGGCTGGTGAGCATCATGGGCCTGTATCACGCCGGACTTGGCTACGCGGCAGCACGCTGGCTACCCGCCGAGGGCCCGGTGAGGTGGCTGCTCGCCCTGCCTGCTGCATGGCTGCTGATGGAGTGGTGGCGTGGCTGGTTCCTCTCGGGTTTCTCGTGGCTCTCGCTCGGGTATTCGCAAACCGACACCTGGCTTGCGGGTTTTGCACCCGTCATCGGGGTCTATGGCATCAGCGCGTTGCTGCTGCTTGGTGC
>JAFAVO010000365.1 GCA_019242385.1 Gammaproteobacteria bacterium
GAGTCCTTGTTGTCGGACTTGATGTCGATGTCGTGCAGCGTGACGATGCGCGGCAGCGCCGCGATGCCGCTCACGAACTCGCCGAACTGGTGGTAGCTGCCGGTGAGACGGATCTTGATGGGCAGCTCCGCGTAGAAGTCCTTCTTCTGCTCGGGTTGTGGCTGGAACAGCTTCTCCTGCAGGCCGGCGGCGAGTCCGGTCTGCGAGATGTCCACCAGCAGGCTCGGCACCTCGGTCTTGCCCGGCAGCTGCCGCAGCAGCGCGCCGAAAGAGCGCTCGATGTCCTTCAACTGCTGCTTGTAGAGCTCGAGATTGACGGCCTTGGCGTGCTTATCCCGGAACTCCTGGCGCAGCTTCTGCTCCTCCTCCTCGCGGCGCTGCAGCTCGGGGCGCTGCTCGTTCCACACCAGCATGTAGATCCCCAGCACCGAAAGTGCGAGGAATGCCACCGCGACGGCACCGGCACGCACCGGCAGCGGCCAGCGCCCCGGTTCGCGCGGATCGAGTGACCGCAGCTCCTCGAGCAGGTTCATTGCCGCGCCCCCTGATCACCGATGCTGGCCTTCCTGATCTTGCCCTTGGCGGCCTTGCTGCTCGCCGCCTCCGGGCCCGCAGCGGTCACCTGATCGGCGGTCAGCGTGAAGCTCGAGCCCGGACCCGAGCCCTTGGTGGTCTGCACCACCTCGAGCTCCGGATTGCGCAGCCACTGCGAGCCATCGAGATTGCGCATGAAAGAGGAGACGCGCGTGGAGGACTGCGCGATGCCTTCGAACTTCAGCCGCATGCCGTTCTGCTTCACCGAAGTCAGATACACACCCTCGGGCAGCGTGCGCACGATCTCATCGAACACGTGCACGATCTCCGGGCGCGAGCGCTGCAGCTTCTCGATGATCTCCATGCGGGCGATGAATTTCTGCTTGGCGCTCTCCAGGCTGTTGATCTCCTCGATCTCCTTGTCGAGCGTCTTGATCGCAGCGCGCAGGTTGTTGTTGCGATGCTCCTGCGCCTCGATCATCGAGCCATACAGCAGATAGGCGGCGAACGCGGCCACGCCGGCGGCGAGTGCCGCCACGCCGAGGGCTACCAGGAAGGCGAGCTTGCGCTCCTTGCGTTGCGCCTCGCGCCAGGGAAGTAGGTTTATACGAGGCATGTCAGTCGAAACTCCGGAGGGCCAGACCGCACGCGGTGAGTAACGCCGTGGCGTCGCGCTGCACCGCCTGCGCCTTGGCGCGCGAGGACAGCTTCATCTGACCGAGCGGGTCGCCCCTCTCGGCGGCGATGCCCACGCGGCTGGAAATCACTTCGGCGACGCCCGGGATGTTGGCGCAGCCGCCGCACACCAGGATTTTCTCGGGCTGCTCGCGCCCGGAGCCTGAGGCCAGGTAGAACTGCAGTGAGCGGCTCACCTGCTGCGTCATGTCGTCGATGAACGGATCGAGCACCTCCGACTGGTAGTTGCCCGGCAGGCCGCCCTCCTTCTTGGCGCGGCCCGCCTCCTCCATCGAGAGGCCGTAGGTGCGCATGATCTCTTCGGTGAGCTGCTGCCCGCCGAAGGCGAAATCGCGTGTGTACACCACCTTGAGATTGCGCAGCACGCTGAAGGTGGTGCTGCTCGCACCGAAGTCCACCACCGCGATGGTGCGATCGATGCCGCCGTCGGGCATCTGGTGCGTCATCAGCTTGCAGGCGTTCTCGAGCGCGAAGGCCTCGACGTCGACGATGCGCGCCGCCAGGCCCGCGGACTTGACCGCCGCCTGGCGCTGCTCGACGTTCTCGGTGCGCGTCGCGACCAGCAGCACGTCGTTGCTCTCGGGGTCCTTGTCGTTCGGCCCGAGCACTTCGAAGTCGTAGCTCACCTCATCCATCGGGAAAGGGATGTACTGATCCGCCTGCATTTCGACCTGTGCCTCGAGGTCACCGGTGCGCAGCGCGCGCGGCATCTGGATCACCTTGGTGATCGCGGCGTCGCCGGAGATCGCGACCGCGACCTCGTTGCTCTTCGCGCCGGCACGCTTCACCGCGCGGCGGATCGCCTCGCCGACCGCCTCGGCATCCACGATCGCCTTCTCGTTGATGGCGTTCTGGGGCGTGGGCTCCGCCGCGTAGGCCTCTACGCGGTACTGGCCACCGGCCATGGCGAGCTCGATGAGCTTCACCGAGGAGGTGGTTATGTCTAGTCCCAGAAGTGGGCGGTACTTGCGTTGCAGAAGAAACATTTTTGTTTCCTTTTCAGGATATTACGCCTGAAATGACCGCCCTGTTTTAAAGCCCGGCGCACTATATATCAGTGCACTGTCAAATAGAACGTGAGGGTCTTCACGGAACCGCGCGCTTGTCTGCCGAGCGCGACGCGGCCTGCCGGGGCTGCCGAGAGCGTCACGTGCTGAGCAGAATGCGTTGCCAAACCACAACGAATGCGATCTCGCTTTGTCCAAGTGCCCTGCATGAGGACGCAGTGCCACCGCCGGCGGGAGCCGAGAGCCAGGTGCTATGCGAGATCGGTCGGTCGGAGCGCCACTCGCGGCAAGCTGCGCGTGACCCGCGCATTCGGAGTGCGTTAACGTTCGGACCGGCAACCCCGCTGTCATAGGCACTACGTCCCGTAGACCGGAGGCTTTGCGTCCCCACCTTTCGGTGAGTTTGCCCAAAAATCGGCGGCTACTATGCAGTCCCCCCGCAGGGAGCGCAAGCAGAGGTAGATGGTTTCTGTGAAATGGAATTGGTTTCGTGTCCTGGTGATTCTCTTCGGCAGTGTGATGCTGATCACATTGCTCGGCGCCTACGCTCTGGCGTGCAGTTACGTGTACCTGGTGCCCTCGCTCCCCTCGCTCGAGGTGATGCGCAACGTGGAGTTGCAGGTGCCACTGCGCGTGTACACGCGCAGCGGCGCGCTCATCGCGCAGATCGGTGAGCAGCGGCGCATCCCGGTCACGTACGACCAGATTCCCGATCTGGTCAAGCGCGCCTTCATCGCCGCCGAGGACGAGCGCTTCTTCGAGCATCACGGGATCGATTACTTCGGCGTGGTGCGCGCGGTGCTGGTCGACTTCATCTCCGGCGACAAGACGCAGGGCGCGAGCACCATCACCATGCAGGCCGCGCGCAACATGTTCCTCAACCTCGACAAGACCTATCGCCGCAAGCTGCAGGAGACCTTCGTCACCTACCGCATGGAGCACGAGTTCACCAAGCAGGAGATCTTCGGGCTCTACCTGAACGTGATCTTCTTCGGCCAGCGCGCCTATGGCGTCGCGGCGGCCGCGGAGGCGTTCTTCGGCAAGACCCTCGACAAGCTCGACGTCGCCGAAGCCGCGACCATCGCCGGGGTACCGAAGGCGCCTTCGCGTTACAACCCCATCGTCGACCCCGAGCTCGCCACCCAGCGGCGCTCTTACGTCCTGCGCCGCATGCGCGAGCTCGGGTTCATCGATAGCGCGACCGCGGAAGCGGCCAATAAGGAACCGATGGAAGCGCGTGCGCACGCGCCGCTCTATGAGGTAGAAGCGCCCTACGTCGCGGAGATGGCCCGTCTCGAGCTGCGTCAGCGCTTCGGTCCTACGGCCGAGAGCACCGGCTATAAGGTGTACACGACCATCGATGGTCGCTTGCAGACCGCCGCC
>JAFAVO010000105.1 GCA_019242385.1 Gammaproteobacteria bacterium
GCGCATCCGCGTCAAGCCCGATGGGAGCGGCGTCGTCACCGATGGGGTGAAGATGGCCATCAATCCCTTCGATGAGATCGCGCTCGAGGAGGCGCTGCGCATCAAGGAGCGCGGCGGCGCGGAGGAGCTCATCGTGGCTACGGTCGGGCCGGCCGACTGCCAGCAGCAGCTGCGCACCGCGCTCGCGATGGGCGCGGACCGGGCCTTGCACGTCCAGGCGGACGGGCTGATCGAGCCACTGACGGTGGCGCGTACGCTCCTGAAGCTGATCGAGCGCGAGCAGCCATTCCTGGTCATTCTCGGCAAGCAGGCGATCGATGACGACAACGGTCAGACGGGCCAGGTGCTGGCGGCGCTCTGGAACCGGCCACAGGCGACCTACGCCTCGAAGCTCGAGCTCGCCGGCGAGAGCGCGCGCGTCACCCGCGAGGTGGACGCCGGCCTGGAGACCATCGAGGTGGACCTGCCCGCAGTGATCACCACCGATCTGCGCCTGAATGAGCCCCGCTATGTGAAGCTGCCGGACATCATGAAGGCCAAGAAGAAGCCCCTCGACACGCTGACCTTCGCCGCACTCGGCGTCGAGCCGCGCCAGCAGCTGAAGCTGACGCGCTTCGAGCCTCCGCCGCAACGCCAGAAAGGCATCCGCGTGAAGGATGCCGCCGAGCTGGTCGATGCGCTGCGCAAGAAAGGACTACTGTGAGCGCCAGAATCCTCGTGATCGCCGAGCACGACGGCAGCAAGCTGAATTTCAGCACCGCCAAGTGCGTCACTTGTGCTCACGCGCTCGCGGGCGCCGAGGTCACGGTGCTGGTGTTGGCGGCCGCGGCGGGGCCGGTGGCAGCGCAGGCCGCACGCTTGAACGGGGTGAAGCGCGTGCTCACCATCGAGAACGGCGCCAACGCGCAGCCGCTCGCCGCCGTGTTGGCCCCGCAGATCGTGGCGCTCGCGGGTCCTTTCGAGCTGCTGCTCGGTCCTTCGACCACCTTCGGCAAGGACCTGATGGCGCGCGTCGCTGGCTTGCTCGAGGCGCCGCAGGTGAGCGACATCATGGCGATCGAGAGCGCGACGCGCTTCCGCCGCCCGATCTATGCCGGCAATGCGATCGTCACCGTCGAATCGAGCGGTGCGGGCAAGGTCGTCGGCACGGTGCGCATCGCCTCATTCGAGGCGGCGGCGAGCGGAGATGCGTCGGCGCCGATCGAGGCGGCCAGCGTGGACGTGCCGTTACCGGCGCATACGCGCTTCATCTCCGTATCGGCCGCCAAGAGCGATCGGCCGGATCTGCAGACCGCCTCGCGCGTGGTGTCGGGTGGCCGCGCGCTCGGCAGTGCCGAGGGCTTCAAGATTCTCTACAGTCTCGCCGATCGCATGGGCGCGGCCGTCGGCGCCTCGCGGGCCGCCGTCGATGCCGGTTATGCACCGAATGAGATGCAGGTCGGTCAGACCGGGAAGATCATCTCGCCCGAGCTGTACGTCGCGGTGGGTATCTCGGGCGCGATCCAGCACCTCACCGGCATCAAGGATGCGCGCACCATCGTCGCGATCAACAAGGATGGCGAGGCGCCGATCTTCGAGGTGGCCGATTTGGGCCTCGTCGGCGACCTGTTTCAGATCATTCCGGAGATCGAGAAGCTGATCAGCTGACCATCGAGCAGCTGGCTCCGGCGCGCCGGCAAGGGGCGATGCCTGCCGGCGAAGCCCGAGTCGGGCGCGAGACGCTGCGCAGGCTACAGCTGCGAGAGAACCGCCTCGGCCGCGGACACCTTGAACTGGCCGGGCTGCTCCACCTCGACCCGCGTGGCAACCCCGTCGCGCGCCACGACCGCGAAGCGCTGGCCGCGCGTACCCATGCCGAAACCGCTGGCATCGAGCTCGAGGCCGAGCGCCTTGGCGTACTCGCCGTTGCCGTCGGCGAGCATGAGCACCTTGTCACCGACGCCCTGGGCCTTGCCCCACGCATTCATGACGAACACGTCGTTGACGGCAATGCAGGCGATCGTGTCGACGCCCTTGGCGCGAATCTGGTCGGCGAGCTGCACGAAGCCCGGCAGATGTCGCGCATCACATGTCGGGGTGAAAGCGCCAGGCACCGAGAACAGTACGACCGTTTTGCCCTTGAAGAGCTCATCGGTCGTGAGGTCCTTGGGCCCTTCCTTGGTCATACGCTTGAATTTGCCCGCGGGCATGCGCTCGCCTGCCTTGATGGCCATATGGATCTCCTTCCTGAGACTCAGGCCCCTTCGCGGGGGTGTGCGGCCTTCTGGTGGTTCTGGCTGACCTTGGACCCCTTGGGCTTGTGGGGTTGCGACTGACTGACCGCGGCTGCATTGCCCTGCTTGGCGCGCAGGTTCCAGAGGTTGGCGAGGCGCTCGAGCGCGGCATCACCCTTGACGCTCTTGAAGGTCTTCGAGGCGTCGTCCTTGTGGCCGGCCTTGAGCTGCGCGATGCCGAGCATCAGGCGGGCATCCTGCTCGTTCTTGACACTGCCCTTCTCCAGGCCCTTGGAGAGCTGATCGGCAGCCTTGTCGTACTGCTCATAGCCGAGGTAGGCGCGGCCGACCGCAACATTCTTCTCACCCGTGGGTGCGGCGTCGGCCTCCTTCTCGAGCTTCGCCAGGCCGGCCTGATCCGAAGCCGCGCGCTTCTTCGCGGTCTCGAGCAGCCGCTGCGCGCGGTCCTTGCTGCGCTGGTCGGCGAACACCGGAGGCGTCTTCGCCATCGCCTTCTCGAGCACGTGCTGCGCCTCACCCGGTGAGCCGGCATCGAGCGCGAGCTCAGCCATCTCGGTGTAATCGCTGCCCTCCTTGAGCACATCGGTGTCGAGCATCAGGCGGTAGGTCTGGAGCAGATCCGCCTCGTTGCTCGTGGTCTCCTTGCGCATGCCGTACAGCAGCTGTGCCCACTCCTCGGGCTTCGGGTAGTACTGCACCAGCTTTTCCATCGAGCGCGTCATGCAGGCTTCGTCCTGCAGCTTCTGACAGGCGCTGTAGACCAGCTGCAGCGACTCGAGGCTGGGAGTCTGTCCGGCCTTGATCTGCTGGTTGACGATGTCTTCCTCGAACTTGAGCGTGTTCTTCCAGTCGCCCTTCAGATAATAGGACTGTCCCACGATGGTGCGGATCTGCTCATCGGCATAGCCGCCCTTGATCGCGCGGTTGCCGAAATCGATCGACTTGTCGTAGTTCTTCAGCTGGTAGTGGATGGTGGCCAGCTGCTTGACGAGCGTCGCCTGGTCGGCCTGCGGAACCATGCCGGAATCGAGCTGCGCTTCCAGGTACTTCGCAGCGTCGCCATATTGCTGCGTCTTGATGTAGGAGAAGCTCAGCATCTGGTCGATGAGGTACTGGTCGGCCGGCGTCTTGCCCGACATGCCCTCCGCGCCCTTCAGCTTGCTGATCGCATCGGAATATTTCTTCGCCTTGATGTCGTCATTGGCTTCTTTCAGTGGCTTGGCCAGCGCCGGGCTGTTCTTGGGACCCTTTTCCTTCTCCTGCGCGAAGGCTGAGGTCGCGGGCGCAAGCGCCGCCATGGCCGCAACCGCGGCGCCAAGGGTGATAACTGCAAACAATCTGCGGGGGGACTTCATAAAGTTGTTTCGCCTGACCTCGGGGGGGTTACTCGCTGAATTCGGCCACATTGACGAAGCCGATCTTCTTCATGTGGTTGTGCTGGGCCGCGGCCAGGACCTTGGCCACGACGCCGTACTTGGCACGGCGATCGGGC
Source organism: Gammaproteobacteria bacterium (assembly GCA_019242385.1). GTDB lineage: Bacteria > Pseudomonadota > Gammaproteobacteria > Steroidobacterales > Steroidobacteraceae > 13-2-20CM-66-19. The sequence goes on from JAFAVO010000105.1 coordinate 3,727, forward strand.
CGCAGATGGATCTCGGGCTGCGGATCCTTCGCGGCTTCGGTGTGGAAGAAGCCCTCGATCTGGTTGAGATCGGCGACCGGCGTGCCGTTCCATACCACGGTGCCGTCATAGTCGATCTCGAGATCGATCACTTCCGGCGGCTGATCCTGCGGCGGGGGCGGTGCGTTGGGATTGGGCATGTCGAGCTTCACCGCATGGGTCATGACCGGCAGCGTCACGATGAGCGTGACCAGCAGCACCAGCATCACATCGATGAGCGGTGTCGTGTTGATGTCGCAGAAGGTTGCGCCCTCGGCCCCGCCGACTGGAATTGACATTGAGTGAGCTCCTGATAGGGATCAGCGGTAACCGCGCACGCCGTGGTCGGGCTCGGTGAGGAAGCCGACTTTCAGAATGCTGCCGCGCTGGATGGCGTACATCACCCTCCCGATGTCCTCGTAGCGCGCTTCGCGGTCGCCGCGAATGTGGACCTCGGGCTGGGGCTTCTTGACGGCGGCCGCCTCGACCAGCCCGAGCAACTCGTTACGGTTGGCCACGCGGCGGTCGTTCCAGTAGATGTTGCCTTCCTTGTCCACCGCGATGGTGATGTTCTCGGGCTTGGTCTGGGTCGGAATGTTGACCGCCTTGGGCAGCTGCACCGGCACCGTCTTGGTGATCACCGGGATGGTGATCAGAAAGATGATGAGCAGCACCAGCATCACATCCACGAGCGGGGTCGTGTTGATGCTGGCGATTGCGCCGCCTTCGTCCCCACCGACATTCATTGCCATGTTTCGATCCTCAGGCGCTGCGGTTCAGCGGGGTGGCCCATCCGCCCCCGATTGCGCGACGCGCAGCCAGTCTTTGCAAAGGTTGCGTCAGCGGCGGCGGTCACTTGACTGGCGAGGCCTTGGCGGCAGCCGGACGCACCCCGCCGACTGTGGCGCCCGAGTCTACGCGCGCGCCACTGACCAGATAGGCATGCAGATCGCTCGCAAAGTTGCGCAGCGCATCCTGCAGGGTCTTGTTGCGGCCCAGCAGCCAGTTGTAGCCCATGACCGCGGGCACCGCCACGAACAGGCCGATGGCCGTCATGATGAGCGCCTCGCCGACCGGGCCGGCCACCTTGTCGATGCTCGCCTGGCCGGCGATGCCGATGCCGACCAGCGCGTTCAGAATGCCCCACACCGTGCCGAACAGGCCCACGAAGGGCGCCGTCGAGCCCACCGTCGCGAGCAGCCCCAGGCCGTTGGTAAGCTTGCTGTTGACCGTGTCAACCGCGCGCTGCAGCGACATGGTGATCCACTCGTTCAGATCGATGCGATCGGTGAGGCGACCGTCGTGGTGCGAAGCGGCACGCAGGCCATCCTCGGCAATGGCGCGGAAGTCATCGCCCTTCTTCAGGCGGTCGACGCCATCCTTGACCGACGGCGCCGTCCAGAACTGCTTCTCGACCACGCGCGCCGACTGCTTGAGCTTGCGCTGGTCCCACAGCTTGGTGAGCATGACGTACCAGGACGCGAGCGACATGATCAGCAGCAGGACCAGCACGGAGCGCGCGATGATGTCTCCGCTCGCCCACAAGGCGGCCAGACCGTAAGGATTTGAGACGGTGGTGGTGGCTTGGTTTTCCATAATTTTTCCTCGGGACAAC
>JAFAVO010000131.1 GCA_019242385.1 Gammaproteobacteria bacterium
CGACAGCGCCTTTCGGCTCACTGCCCAGGACCTGCGCCGTTTTTACGTACGCAGCAGCGGTGGCGACATGGTGCCGATCGGCACCCTGGCCGATGTCGACTATGCGCAGGGACCCGCACTGGTGAGTCTCTACAACCTCTACCCCTCGAGTGCGATCACCGGCATCGCTGCAAATGGCTACAGCTCAGGTCAGGCGCTGGAGACGATGGAGGATCTCGCCGCGCGCTCGCTGCCACCGGGCATGAGCAGCGAGTGGACCGGGATGTCGTATCAGGAAAAGCTCGCGGGCAATGCGGTCTACCTGGTGTTCGCGCTCGCGATGGTGCTCGTGTACCTGGTGCTCGCGGGCCAGTACGGCAGCTGGGTGACTCCCGGAGCGGTCATCTTCGGTGTGCCGCTGGCACTCCTCGGAACCGCCGGCGCGCTCTGGGCGCTCGGGGTGGCCAACAACCTCTATACGCAGATCGGACTCGTGCTGCTGATCGCGCTGTCGGCCAAGAATGCGATCCTCATCGTCGAGGTGGCGCGCGAGCTGCACGATGCGGGCCAGAGCATCGTCGATGCCGCGGTACAGGCGGCGCGCACGCGCTTCCGTCCGATCGTCATGACCTCCTTCGCCTTCATCCTCGGAGTGGTGCCGCTGGTGCTCGCGCGCGGGGCGGGGGCAAACGCCCGCGCCTCGATCGGCATCGCCGTATTCAGCGGCATGCTCGCCTCGACCTGTCTGGCGGTGCTCTTCGTGCCCTCGTTCTTCGTGGTGCTGCAGCGCTGGCAGGAGCGGCGCGGCGGGCGCGCGCGGCGGGTGGAATCCGGTGCAGGCAGCGCGCCGCTCGCGGCGGGACGCCTCGAGCAGCACGTGCAGGACTGATCAGGTCATTGGTGCCGACGGTCGGATTCGAACCGACACGCCTCGCGGCGCTAGCCCCTCAAGCTAGTGTGTCTACCAATTCCACCACGTCGGCAGGGGTCCGATTACTTAGGGGGCGGCGCCGGACTGGGTGCCGGCGCCTGCGCGGGCGCTGCCGGGGCGGGAGCGCTCGTCGCCGGCGGGGGCGTCGCGGTCCCGGGCGCTGTCGTGCCAGGCGCTGCGGTGCCAGGCGCTGCGGTGCCAGGCGCTGCGGTGCCGGGCGCTGCCGTGCCGCTCTGAGGTGCGGGTTTCGCAGGCGGTGCCGCGGCCTCATCGAGGATCGTCTTCTGCGCCTCCTGCTGCTTGGTGGTCGAGGTGCCGAGGTACGCGAGCGCCAGGCTGTTGATCATGAAGATCGCAGCGAGCACCGCGGTCGCGCGCGAGAGCGCCGTGGTCGCACCACGCGCACCGAACACCGTTCCGGACGCGCCGGCGCCAAAGCCGGCGCCGGCCTCCGCACCTTTACCGCGCTGAAGCAGCACGAGCAACACGATGAGGACCGAGGCCGCCACCTGTATCAAGCTCAAAATAACGTGCAACATGGGAGAAACTCGCTTCAGTCTTAAGCGCGCGCGGCTGCCAGGATGGCCAGAAACTCATCCGCCTTGAGCGAGGCGCCGCCAATCAATCCGCCATCCACATCCGGCATGGCGAACAGTTCCGCTGCATTGCCCGCCTTGACGCTGCCGCCGTAGAGGATGCGCGTAGCGGCGGCAATTCTAGCATCCCGCTCCCCGACCCGTGCCCGGATGAAGGCATGCGCCTCCTGCGCCTGCTCGGGGCTCGCGTTGCGCCCGGTACCGATCGCCCACACCGGCTCATACGCGATGACAGCGTGGGCGAGCGCACCGGCACCACACAGCTCGAGCACCGCATCGAGCTGCCGCGCCACGACTTCGCTCGTGCGGCCCGCCTCGCGGTCGGCGAGCTGCTCGCCGACACACAGGATCGGCACCAGGCCCCTGGAGTGAGCGGCGGCGAATTTACGCGCCACCAGCTGGTCGTTCTCGCGATACAGCAGCCGCCGCTCCGAGTGCCCGACGATCACGTACTCGCAGCCGACATCCTTGAGCATCGCGGCCGAGACTTCTCCGGTGAAGGCGCCGTGCGCATCGGCGCACACATCCTGTGCACCGAGGCTGAAGATCGAGTCGCGCAGCAGCCGCGCGGCCTCGTACAGGTACACGAACGGCGGGCAGATGACGCTCGCGGCGGCGGGCTTCGTCGGCGCGCGCGCGAGCAGTTCCTCGATGAGCGTCGCCGTTTCGGTGCGCGAGCCGTGCATCTTCCAGTTTCCGGCAACGATCGGACGGCGCATGGAGCGGGTCTGGCCTCAGCCTCTCGGTTAAAAAGGGCGCGCGATGATAGCGATGCAGGGGGGGTGACGCAACGATCAGGCGGCGGCGCGCTTCACGATCTCCGCAAGCTCGGTGGCCGCGGCGCGCGTCTCGGCTTCTTCACGGCCTTCGACCATCACGCGGATCACGTGCTCGGTACCCGAAGCGCGCAGGACCACCCGTCCCTCGGTACCGAGCTGCTGCTCGATGCGCGCGACCGCCTGCTGGATGAGCGGCACCTCGCCGGGATCGAAGCGGTTCGCCACCCTCACGTTGAGAAGAATCTGCGGCAGCTTGCGCATGGCGGAGGAGAGCTCCGCGAGCGCACAGCCGGTCTGCTTGATGACCGCGAGCACCTGCAGCGCGACCACCAGGCCATCCCCGGTCGTGGTCTTGTCCAGGCAGAGAATGTGTCCGGAGGTCTCACCGCCGAGAATTCCGTCGGTTTCCCGCAGCATCGAGAGCACGTAACGATCGCCGACCGGCGCGCGGCGGAAATCGATGCCGGCCGAGCGCAGCGCAATCTCGAGGCCGAGATTGCTCATCACCGTGCCGACCACCGGCCCGCGCAGCATGCCGGCGCGCTGCAACGCGCGCGCCATGACATAGAGCAGCTGGTCGCCATCCACGATCCGCCCCAGATGATCCACCATGACCAGGCGGTCGCCATCGCCATCGAGCGCGACGCCGAGATTGGCGCGCACACCGGGCACCGTGAGCTGCAGCAGGTCCGGGGCGGTCGAGCCGCAGCCATCATTGATGTTGCGGCCGTTCGGCGAGCAGCCGATCGGCACGATCTCGGCGCCGAGGTCCGCGAGGATGCGCGGCCCGACCTTGTAGGCGGCGCCATTGGCACAGTCGATCACGACCTTCAGGCCCGAGAGGTCTACCCCGGGCGGCAAGGTCGATGCACAGAACTCCTGGTAGAGCGTGCGCGAGCGGTCGACGCGGGTCGCGCGGCCCAGGTTGCGCGAGGCGCGCGTGAGTGGAGGCTGCTCGAGCTCGGCCTCGATGCGCTCTTCCAGCGCATCGGAGAGCTTGCCACCCGAGGCATCGAAGAACTTGATGCCGTTGTCGTCGTAGAGGTTGTGCGAGGCGCTGATCACGACGCCGAAGTCGCAGTTGAAGCGCCGCGTCATGTAGGCGATGCCCGGGGTCGGCAGCGGCCCGATCAGCATCGCATCCACGCCGGCCGCGACGAATCCGGCTTCCATTGCCGATTCGAACATGTAACCCGAGAGGCGCGTGTCCTTGCCGATCAGCACCGTGCCACCCTGCGGCGCGAGCACGCGCGCGGCGGCGCTCGCGAGCTTCAGGGCGAAATCGACCGTCATCGGGTGCTCGCCGACGCGTCCCCTCACCCCATCGGTCCCGAAATAGCGACGCGACATCAGTCCTCACCTTCTGCGGCAACGGCCGCGGCCACTTTCAGGGCATCGACGGTCGGGCCCACATCGTGGGCGCGTATGATGCGCGCGCCATTGAGCGCCGCGATCACCGCGAGCGCGACGCTGCCGTACACCCGCTCGCCCGGGTCCCGCCCCGTCAGTTTGCCGACCGTCGACTTGCGCGACAACCCGACCAACACCGGTATCCCATCGGCGGCCAGCTCGGACAGGTGCCGCAGCAGTGTCAGATTGTGCTCCAGTGTCTTGCCAAAGCCGAATCCGGGATCGACGCTGATGCGCAGCGGATCGATCCCCGCGCTGCGGCAGGCGGCCACGCGGCCGCCGAGAAACTCACGCACCTCGGCCACCACGTCCCGGTAGCTGGGTGCCGCCTGCATGGTGCGCGGGTCGCCCTGCATGTGCATGAGACATAAGCCGCAGCCGCTCGCCGCCGCGGCCTCAAGCGCTCCGGGCTCGCGCAGTGCGCGCACGTCGTTGATGAAGCCAGCGCCCGCCGCCGCGGCCGCCGCCATGACCTCGGGCTTGCTGGTGTCGACGGAGATGATGGCCGTGGTCGCCCGGCGCAGCTGCTCGATGACCGGCAGAACGCGCTGTAACTCTTCCTGCACCCCGACGGGCTCGGCACCGGGGCGGGTCGACTCGCCACCGACATCGATGAGCGCGGCGCCCTCGGCCGCCATGCGCAGCCCCTGCTCGATGGCGGCCTCGCGGGAGGCAAAGCGGCCGCCGTCGGAGAAGGAGTCCGGCGTCACATTGAGCACGCCCATGACGAGCGGCCGGCTCAGATCGAGGGTCCGCCCGGCGCAGCGCAAGAGGACGGGGGCAGATGGCATCGCGGAGGCCTGCACCCGCGACTACAACAGGACCCTGCTAGCGCAGCTCAGTGCTGTCCGGCCGGAATCACCGGCGTGCCGGCCGGGGCGGGCGCCGTGGGCGGCCTGTTGGACAGCGAGTCATCCCAACCCGCAGGCGGCTTCGGCGTTCTGCCCGCCATGATGTCCTTGAGCTGCTCCTCATCGATGGTCTCGTACTTGATGAGCGCCTCGGCCATGACGTGCAGCCTCTCGAGCGCGCTGGTGAGGATGCCACGGGCGCGCTGATAGTTGCTCTCGATGACCCGCCGCACCTCCTCATCGATGGCGTGCGCGGTCACATCGGAGACCTGCTTGTGCTGAGTCACGCTGCGCCCGAGGAAGACCTCGCCGGTCTCCTCGGAGTAAGTGAGCGGCCCCAGCTTGTCCGACAGGCCCCACTTGGTGACCATGTTGCGCGCGAGCTCGGTGGCACGCTCGATGTCATTCGATGCACCGGTGGTGACCGACTCGGGGCCGAAGATCAGCTCTTCCGCGATGCGTCCGCCGAAGAGCGTGGCGATCGCGCTCTCCAGGCGGCGCTTGGAGAAGCTGTAGCGGTCCTGCTCAGGCAGGAACTGCGTGACCCCGAGCGCTCGTCCGCGCGGAATGATGGTCACCTTGTAAACCGGGTCGTGCTCGGGGACCGTCATGCCGACGATCGCGTGGCCGGCCTCGTGATAGGCGGTCATGCGCTTCTCGGCCTCGCTCATGACCATGGAGCGCCGCTCGGTGCCCATCATGATCTTGTCCTTGGCGCGCTCGAACTCCTCCATGCCGACGATGCGCTTGTTGGCGCGCGCCGCGAACAGTGCCGCCTCGTTGACGAGGTTGGCGAGGTCCGCGCCGGAGAAGCCCGGGGTGCCGCGCGCGATCAGCGCGGGCTTCACGTCATCCGCGAGCGGCACGCGGCGCATGTGGACCCGCAGGATCTGCTCGCGGCCGCGCACATCGGGCAGCGGCACGACCACCTGGCGGTCGAAGCGGCCCGGGCGCAGCAGCGCCGGATCGAGCACGTCGGGCCGGTTGGTGGCGGCGATCACGATGATGCCTTCGTTACCCTCGAAGCCATCCATTTCCACGAGCAGCTGATTGAGGGTCTGCTCCCGTTCGTCGTGCCCGCCGCCGAGGCCGGCGCCGCGGTGGCGACCCACGGCGTCGATCTCGTCGATGAAGATGATGCAGGGGGCGTGCTTCTTCGCCTGCTCGAACATATCGCGCACGCGCGAGGCGCCGACGCCGACGAACATCTCGACGAAGTCGGAGCCGGAGATGGTGAAGAAGGGCACCTTGGCCTCACCGGCGATGGCGCGCGCGAGCAGGGTCTTGCCGGTGCCGGGGGACCCGACCATGAGCACGCCCTTGGGAATCTTGCCGCCGAGCTTCTGGAACTTGCCCGGGTCCTTGAGGAAGTCGACGATCTCGCCGACCTCCTGCTTGGCTTCATCGACGCCGGCGACGTCCGCAAAAGTGACGTTCACCTGGTCCTCGCCCAGAAGCCGTGCGCGGCTCTTGCCGAAGGACATTGCCCCGCGGCCGCCGGAGGCGCCCTGCATCTGCCGCAGCATGTACAGGAACACCAGTATCAGGAGTAGCGCCGGGGCCATCTGCAGGAACAACTGCCCGATGAAATTCGGCTGCTTCGGCTCGCGCGAGTCGAGCGTCACCCCCGATTTGAGCAGCGTGCCGATGAGGGCGGTGTAGTCGGTCTCGGGGTTGTGGGTCTTGAAGGTGGATTTGTCCTTGCGCGTCCCGTAGATCATCTCCCCCTGGAGCACGACCGATTCGACGCGGGTGTTCTTCACGTCCTCGATGAAGGTGCTGTAGGGGATCTCCTGCGGCTGACCCACCGTCGGCATGTAGCGACTGAACACCGCCAGCAGCACGAGTACGATGACCACCCAGAGCAGGATGTTCTTTGTCAAATCGTTCAAACGCTTCCGTCCTCGTTCGCCGCGTGCGGCTCCAGCTGCATTGAACCTACACCAAGCGAAACTGCATCGCCAGTAGATAGCTCTCGGGGCTGCGGGAGCGGGAGGCTTCCGGTTTCAGCACCTTCACCTGCCCAAAACGGCCGCGGGCGGCCTGCAGCAGTTCCACGAACCCAGATCCCTGGAATACCTTGATCAGGGCGTGCCCGCCTGGCTTCAAGACACGCTCCGCCATTTCGAGCGCGAGCTCCGCCAGATGAATCGAGCGTGGCTGGTCGATCGCGTCGACCCCGCTCAGATTGGGCGCCATGTCCGAGAGCAGCACATCGACCTGGCGGCCCGGCAGGAGCCCCAGGAGCTTCTCGAACACCTCGGGCTCGCGGAAATCACCTTGCACGAACTCGACTCCCGGCAGCTCGGGCATCGCGAGGATGTCCGTCGCCACCACCCGGCCCTTCGCGCCGACCCGGCGCGCGGCGTACTGGCTCCAGGCCCCGGGCGCTGCGCCCAAATCGAGGCATACCGCGCCGGGCTTCAGCAGCCTCACGCGCCGGTCGATCTCCTCGAGCTTGAACACCGCCCGCGAACGCCAGCCCTGGCTTTGTGCCTTCTGCACGAAGGGGTCGGCAAAGTGCTCCTGCAGCCAGCGCGCGCTGCTCGCGGAACGGCGTTTCATCGAGGAAGACCGCTTCTTCAGTGGATGTCTCCTGCCGGGCATAAGTTCCACCCTACAATGGCGCGATGAAGGAGCAGCGCGCGCCGCCGCCCGCCCCCGCAGGCGCACCCCTGAAGCTCTCGGAGCGGCAGAAGAAATTCCTGCGCGCCCGCGCGCACGCGCTGAAGCCGGTGATCCGCCTCGGCAACGCCGGTGTGAGTGCGGCCATCAGTCTCGAGGCCGCCCGCGCGCTCCTCGACCACGAGCTCATCAAGGTGAAGGGCCCGGCGGGTGATCGCGCCGCGCGCGATGAGCTCTTCGCG
>JAFAVO010000301.1 GCA_019242385.1 Gammaproteobacteria bacterium
GCAGCGCTCGCTGACGCGCTGAACCAACAGCAACAGAGTGTTACGCGCGCGCATTCGCGTTCGACATAACTTGCGCGGGCGCGCGCCGGCGCAGGCGGCGCCAGAGGCGACCGCAGCGCGACGGGCGGGAAATGCGTGTGGCCGGCGAGCGCGCGCAGCGGTGCGTTGCGCAGCGGCCGCCAGGAGTGTCTGCGCCCGCTAGCGCGTGCAGGCCGCGCCGCCGCCTTCAATCATCGGACGATGCCGGATCGAGACGGCGCTTGCCGTACCACAGCTCGAGGCCCGCGCGGCGCCGCAGCGCCTTCGGACCTCTGAGCGCGAGGCGCAGCAGTGTGCCGAGGACTTCTGCTCTGGAATAGGCGCGCAGCTTGCGCGCCGAGGTCATGACGGACTCCTCGAGGAGCACGAACCGGCCGAGGCGGCTCAGGGCCCGGCTGAGCACGACCTCTTCGGCAGCGAAGAGTTGCTCATCGAAGCCCCTGGCATCTGCAAAGGCCTGACGGGTGCAGAAAAGGAAACAGCCGGCGGCCAGGCCCAGGCGCCGGTAAACCGGCTGCAGCAGTGCGATGAGCACACGACCATAGCGCGGCACCTGGCCCTCGAATCGAATGCGGCAGCCGCCGCCCACCGCGCCCGCAGCCAGTGCCGCGACCGCACCGCGCAGCACTTCGGTGCTGATGATCGTGTCGGCATCGACGAACACGAGCCTTTCGCCCGCCGCGACCCGCGCACCCGCGTTGCGGGTTGCGGCGATCTGGCGGAAAGCCACGCAAATGACACGCGCGCCGTGCTGCCGTGCGATCTCGGCCGTCGCATCGGTGGAGGCGTCATCGACCACGATCAGCTCGAACCTCAGGCCGAGGGCGTCCGCGGCGCTGCCGATGGCGCGCAGCGTCGCTCCCAGCAGCGGGGCTTCGTTGTAAGCGGGGATGATGAAGGAGAGTGAGGGCATGGGGTGAGACCCATAGCGCACGCGGTCCTGCCAGAGTTGCTCGCTAATGCGTCGTCGCAGTGGCAGTGAGCCGTAACAGATCTTCTATCGACACGCTGCCACCACAACACAACAGGACCAACGTGCGGCCGGCGAGCGACTCGCGGTGCTCGAGCGCCGCCGCCAGCGCAATCGCGCCGCTCGGCTCGAGAACGATCTTGAACTCCTCGAACGCGATGCGCATGGCACGGCGCACGGCGTCGTCATCGACGGCAATGCCGCGGGCGATGAGATGCGCGGCCGCCTCGAAGGGCACGGCGCCGGGACTTACCGCCTGCATGGCATCACAGATCGTGCGCGGGGTGCCGACGTTGCGTTCGCGCCGGTGCGAGATGAGGGAACGACACATGTCATCGCAGGCGGCGGGCTCGACCGCGATCACTTCGGCACCGTGGCCGAAGTGCTCCTCCGCCAGCGCGGTGCCGGCGATGAGGCCACCGCCACCGACCGGGCACAGGATGGCGTCCACGCGCAGCTGCTCGCGCTCGAGATCGACCAACACTTCGCGCATCAGCGTCGACTGCCCGGCGACGACGAACGGATCATCGAAGGGGTGCAGCAATGCGCAGGCCTGTTCCTGTGCGATCTCGCGCGCACGCTCGCTCGCCACTTCCTCGCGGTTGCGCTCGCCGTGCTGCGTGAGTACTACGTTCGCCCCGGCGCGTTGCGTCAACTCGATCTTGCGTTGCGGAGCATCGTGCGGCATGACGATGGTGACGGGCACACCCGCACGCTGTCCGGCAAGCGCCAGGGCCTGGGCAAAATTGCCGGAGGAGAAGGCGACGACACCGCGCTGACGCTGTTGCCGGGAGAGACGGCTGACACGAAAGTAGGCGCCGCGCATCTTGAAGGAGCCACCGATCTGCAGGGACTCGGCCTTGAGAAAAATGCGTGCGCCAACCACCGAGTCGAGGTACTCGGAGTGCAGCAGCGGTGTCCAGCGCACTGCCTTGCGTACCGTCTTCCACGCGAGATTCAGCAGGGCCTTGTCGATCATGTGGGTCGCTCCGCCGCGCGCTGCGCAGTATACACTCGCACGAGTCCGTGGCATCGCTCACCACAACATGGGAGATCGCACAGGCTCTGGGGCTGTGCGCGGTGGCCGGTTGCCTCATCCTTTGCGTGCTCGCGGTTCGGCCCCGCGCCGGTGCCGCGACGGCATTCCCACTGCGTGCTCACCGGCTGCTCGGCTGGCTGATCCTGGCGGCGGCGCTGGCTCACGTTGCCTTACTGCTCATCGCGGATCCGCGCGTCATCGAGCACGTGAAGCTCACCGCCCCGCGCTACGAATTCGCCGGCATGCTGGCGTTGTTGCTGCTGGTCTTGCTCACCGCAGCGTCCACGGCGCCTTGCCGCGCACGGCTTTGGCCGCGCCACCGCGATTTCCAGGCGACGCACGTGGCCGTAGCCTGCGTGCTCGTCGTGGCTCTCGCCATGCACGTGCTCGTTGCGGGCCGTTACGTGCATGGTCGGGTGGACGCGCTCACCTACACGCTGCTCAGCGCCATCGTGCTGCTCGCACTGCTACGCCGGCGCGCTCGGCCTTCCCCCGGCCGGCAGTCCCCGCCTCTCGCCGGCCGGCTCGTGTTCGGACGGCATTCGCGCCTGGTAGTGGCAGTGGTCCTCGGCTCACTCGCCGCGCTGCTGGTGTTGCTGCGCGCCGGCAGCGCGCTCGCCCTGCGCGAGCCGTTCCTCTCTCGCAGCGAGCCTCTGGCGCTCGCCTTTCCGCACGACAGACATCGCGCGGTGAACTGCATCGAGTGTCACCACAACTTCACCGATCGCACCGGTGCCGATTCCTGCATCAGTTGTCACCGCAGCGGCCGCGCGGCCATCCGCGTCGGCGCCGAGGCGCGCTTCCATGACTTCTGTCTCGGCTGTCATCGCGCCCCGCCGGCGTACCTCAAGAGTCACGGACCGGTTGGCGGTTGCAACACCTGCCACGCGCCGAGTTGAGCTACCCACCGATACCGAAGCGATAGCCGATGCGCTGCCGATAACACTGCTCCGGTCGTAGCACCGTTGAGGGAAAGTGAGGATGGTGGGGCGCATCGGGGAAGGCCTGAGGCTCGAAGGCCACGCCGGCTGACTGGCGGTAGATTCCGCCGCGGCCGGCGACCGAGCCATTCAGGTGGTTGCCGCTGTAGAGCTGCAAGCCCGGCTGGGTCGTGTGGATCTCCACGGTGCGGCCGCTCTCAGGATCGAAGGCACGAGCGGCGAGCCGCGCCCCGGGAGCCTGGCTCTCCGGGAGGATGAAGTAGTGGTCGTATCCCTGACCATACAGCAGCTGCTCATCGGGCTCGCGTATGCGCTCGGCGAGCGAAGTTGGCCGGCGAAAATCGAACGGCGTGCCCGCCACGGGCCGGATCTCACCGGTGGGGATCTGGCGTGCGTCGGTGGGCAGAAACGCCTCGGCGAACACCGTGACGAGGTGATCGAGCACATCAGCAGATCGCGGCCCGGCGAGGTTGAAATACGGATGCGCGCTGAGGCTGACGATGGTCGGCGCGGTGGTGCGCGCCTCGAGGTCGAGCCACACGGTGCTTTCCTCGAGAACGTACCTCGCCTGCACCGAGAGTGCGCCGGGGAAGCCTTGATCACCGTCGGGGCTGAGGTGGGCGAGAGCCAGAGTCGGCCGGGGCTCGGACGTCGCGGTGGTCACGCGCCAGTAGAGTCGGTCGAATCCCTGCGGGCCGCCGTGCAGCGTCGAGCCACGATCGTTGGTCGCAGCGCGGTAGCTGCGGCCATCTATGGTGAAGGCGCCGTCCGCGATGCGATTGGCATTGCGCCCGAGGAGCGCGCCGAAAGCTCCGCCCGCGGCCGCGTAGCTCGCCACATCCTCGAACCCGAGGAGCACCTCGCCCGGCTTGCCGCTTCGGTCGGGTGCGGTGATCGACACGAGGCGACCGCCGAAGTCGGTGATGGTCACGCGCAGCACGTCATTCGACAACGTGTAGAGTGCGGCGGATCTGCCGTCGGACGTGTTTCCGAAACTCTCCCGGCTGAGTTCGCCCATGTTTGCCAGTGTGCGCCTGCATTAGTGAGCGGAGCAGGTGGTAGACTTCATCTGCAGCGCGCGGTTCCGTCCGGGACGATGGGAACGGCGGGCTCATCACCATCAGCAAGTACTGGCGTCAGTGGTCGGACCCTCGACTGGTCGTGCTGGTGCTCAACAACCGCGATCTGAACCAGGTGAGTCAGGTGGGCGATGCCTGGACGACGGCCTTCAGCGCCGACCGCCCGGTGGTGGTGGAAGCGTTCACCGATCCCGACGTGCCGCCCCTGCCTCCGCACATCACCCTCAAGGAGGCGCGCGCCTTCACGGCGACGCTGCTGAAAGGCGATCCCGACGAGGGCGGGGTGCTCAAGCAGACGGCGAAGCAGGTCCTGCAGGAGCTGCTCCCGCACCGGCATTGAGCCCATGAGCGAGGACAGCTCGCATCGAGCAGCTCGAGGTATCGGCGTTCCGGATTCCGACCGACGAGCCGGAGTCCGACGGCACGCTGCGCTGGGACGCCACCACACTGGTGCTGGTCAAGCTGCACGCGGGCG
>JAFAVO010000025.1 GCA_019242385.1 Gammaproteobacteria bacterium
ATCGAGGCCGCCTGGGGTCTCGGGTCCGCAGTCGTGGGAGGCGAAGTCACACCGGACCGGTGGGTGCTCGGCAAGATCACCGGCGAGATCTCCACCCGCGAGATCTCCGACAAGGCGATCCGGCACGCTCCGGTGGCTGCGGGCGGAGTCGAGTCGGTGGCGGTGGAGGAGCAGTACCGGCGCGCGCCGTGCCTGAGCGATGCGGAGTTGCAGGAGCTGCGCTCGCTGGCGCGGCGTATCGAGCGTCACTATGGGTGTGCCCAGGACATCGAGTGGGCCATCGACCGGCGCAGCGGCGGCATCCTGATGCTGCAGAGCCGGCCGGAGACGGTCTGGTCGGCGCGCGATGCCGAGCCGCTCGCGAAGCGCGAGGAGGACCCGCTGATGCACCTCATGTCCATCTTTGGAACCCGCCGGTGCCGCTGACCGCGCAGGATGTCGCCGAGATCACCCGACTGCTCGAGGAGTCGGACTTCGATGAGCTGCATCTCGAGCAGGACGGCCTCAAGCTCACGCTGAGGCGCGCCGCGGCGACGGGCCGGCCGGAAACGCCGAGCGCATCGCAAGCACCTGCGTCCCGACGAGCGACGAGCGGTGCCTCCGCTGCAGCTGCCGCGGCCGAGGCTGATGCCCCAGTGCACGGAGCGCGCGGCGATTTGCCCTCATCCAAGGCGTCTTCGTCCCTCATCGATGTCGCGGCTCCCCTCGTCGGAATTTTCTACCGGGCGCCACGGCCCGGCGCGTCGCCCTACGTCGAGGTCGGGGCGTCGGTGGAGGAGGACACCATCGTCGGCATCATCGAGGTGATGAAGCTCATGAACGCCGTGCGCGCCGAGGTAAGGGGCACGGTGAGTGAGATTCTCGTCAAGGACGGCGCGGCGGTCGAATACGGCCAGGTGCTGCTGCGGGTCGAGCCGGCGGGCGACCGTGGCTGAGATCGCGCTCGTCGACACTTCGCTTCGCGATGGCAACCAGAGCACCTGGGCCGCGGTCGGCATCGACACGGCCAAGACACTGACCATCGCACCGGTCATGGATCGGGTGGGCTTCAAGGCGATCGACTTCACCACCTCGACGCACATGGGTGTCGCCGTGCGCTACAAGCGCGAGGATCCCTGGGAGCGTATTCGCCTGATGGCCGCAGCGACTCCCAACACACCGCTGCAGTTCATGTCGACGGGCTTTCGCTTCATCTCCTGGGAGACCGCCAGCCCCGAGTTCATGGCGCTCGCCTTCGAGGTGCTGGCGCGCAACGGCATCCGGCGCTTCTGTCTCGCCGATCCGATGAACGACGCCGATTCCAACATCGCCTGTGCGCGGATGGTGAAGCGGGCGGGCGGGGAGTTCGTCATCGCGGCCCTGGTCTTCACCCTCAGCCCGATTCACGACGATCGCCATTACGTCGCCGCGGCCGCCAAGCTCGCGGACTGCCCCGAGGTCGATGCCATCTACATCAAGGATCCCGGGGGCCTGCTCGCGCCGCGGCGCGCCAGCACGCTGATTCCGGCGATCAAGGCCCGGATCGGCGCGAAGCCGCTCGAGCTGCACTCGCACTGTACGATCGGGCTCGGCGAGCTGCTGTACATGGATGCGGCCGAGTACGGGGTGAACGCGGTGCAGTGCGCCTCGGGCGCGACCGCGGATGGGATCTCCAATCCGCCAGCGATGCGTGTGGTCGAGAACCTGCGATCCCTCGGCCACACCGTGCCCGTCGACACCGCGGCGCTCGCAGCAGTGGATGCTTACTTCACCCGCCTCGCGCAAGCCGAAGGTCTTCCCGCCGGTGCGCCGCAACCCTTCGATGCCGCCTATCTGCGCCACCAGCTCCCGGGAGGGATGATCGGCACCATGCGCCGGCAGCTTGCAGAGCAGCGGCTCTCGCATCTCGAGCCGGAAGTCATCGAGGAGATCGGCCGGGTGCGTGAGGAGCTCGGCTGGCCAATCGTCATGACCCCTTTCTCGCAGATACTCCTGACCCAGGCGCTGCTGAACGTCACCGGCCGCGAGCGCTACGCGGTCATTCCGGACGAGGCCATTCGCTATGCGCTCGGCCGCTTCGGCCGGCCCAACGTTCCAATCGCTGCGCACGTCATGGAGCGCATCGAAGCCTTGCCGCGCACGCGCGAGCTGCGCGCCGAGCCGGCGATGCCTGCGCTCGCCGAGCTGCGGGCGCGGCTCGGCCGCGAGCTCCCGGACGAGGAGTTCCTGCTGCGGGCCACCATGCCCGCCACGCTCATCGATGCGATGCGTGCCGCAGGCCCCGCCGCGCGCCATTACGATCCGGAGGCGAAGCCGGTCATGGAGCTGCTGCGCCGGGTGTTGCGGCTGCGTGGCGTCGCCGAGCTCAGCGTGGCGAAGCAGGATTTCAAACTCGAGCTGCGCAGCGCGACACGGGCGGCCTCCTCGCCATGAGCACCGCCGTGTTGCGCAGTGCTGCCGCGGCGCGTGCAACCGGTCCCATCCGGGGCGTAGTGTTCGATGTCGACGGCACGCTGCTTCTCAGCGACCGCGCGCTCGGCGGCTATGAGGTGCTGCCGGGGGCGATCGAGGTGCTGAGCGCGCTCAAGGAACGCCAGGTACCCTTCGCCCTGCTCACCAACGGCAGCGCTTACCCGCCGGCAGAGCAGGCGGCGCGGCTGCGCGCAGTGGGGCTGCCGCTCGATGACGCGCAGATGCTGACTCCCTCGAGCATCGCCGCCGATCTGATGCGTCGGCGTGGGGTCCGGCGGGCGCTGGTGCTCGGCCTGCATGGCGTCGGACATGCGTTGCGCGAGGCCGGTATCGAGACGGTCTATACGGGCGACGCGGGTGCAACCGAAGTCGACGGTGTCTTCGTCGGCTGGCACCCGGAGTGCGGCATGAAGGATATCGAGGCCGCATGCCGCGCGATCTGGGCCGGCGCGAAGCTCTACGTCGCCTCCGACGTGCCTTTTTTCGCCACCAGGCAGGGCCGCACCATCGGTTATTCCTTCGCCATTACCGCCGCGATTCGCCGGCTGACGCGCGCGCCCATGACACTGACCGGCAAACCTTCGGTGCGTGCGCTGCGCTTCGCGGCACGCAGGCTCGGCGTACCGGTACAGGCCGTAGCGGTCGTGGGCGATGATCCGCTGGTCGAGGTGCTGATGGCGCGCCGGGCCGGCGCGACGGCCCTGGCCGTGACCACCGGCACGACATCCCGCGCCGAGTGGAGCCGACAGCGAGATACGCGCCGCCCGCACGAGGTGTTGACGGATCTGCGCGAAGTGCTCACGTGGGTCGCCGGCGGGGCCGCGCCCGGCACCCGCCGCACGCCCTCGGCCGGCCGCCGCGCGGCGAAGTGAGAGGAAGCCACACGATGTCATCGAGCAAGCCGTATGCCGATATTCCCGGCACGACCATCTTCGACACGGATCAGGCTCGCCGCGGCTATCACCTGAATATGTTCTGCATGTCGCTGATGAAGCCGGAGAACCGGGCACGCTTCAAGGCGAACGAGCGCAGCTACCTGGACACCTGGCCGATGACCGAGGAGCAGAAGAGTGCGGTGCTCGACCGCGACTACAACCGCATGATCTCACTCGGTGGCAACATCTACTTTCTCGCCAAGCTGTTCGCGACCGACGGTAAGAGCTTTCAATACGTCGCCGCGCAGATGGCCGGCATGTCCCAGGAGGACTACGCCAGGATGATGTCGAGCGGCGGCCGCACGCCGCGGGCTTGAGCAGTCACCGGCGGAAGATGGCGATGCGTGCAGCGCTCTACTACGGCCGCCAGGATCTGCGGCTGACCTCGGTACCGGAGCCCGAGCCCGGACCCGGCGAGGTGAAGCTGCGCGTCCGTTACAACGGGATCTGCGGCAGCGATCTGCTCGAGTACTACGACGGCCCGGTCACCACACGCAGCAGCCCGCACCCGCTCACCGGGGTGCAGAACCCGGTCATCATGGGTCACGAGCTCTCGGGTGAGGTCGTGGCTCTGGGGGAGGGCGTCGAGGACCTCGGCATCGGCGATCTGGTCGCGGTCGAGCCCGTCGAGACCTGCGGGCGGTGCCTGTACTGCGGACTCGGTCAGTACAACCATTGCCCGGTGCTCGCGATCCAGGGCTACAACCGCGCCGGCGGGCTCGCCGACTACACCCTGGTGAAGCGGCCCCGCGCCCACAGGCTTCCGCACGGAGTTACCGCGCTCCAGGGCGCGCTGATCGAGCCGCTCGCCATCGCCTGGCACACCGTCAACCGTTGCGCGGTGAGCGCCGGGCAGATCGTCGCGATTCATGGTGCGGGGCCGATCGGGGCCGGAGCCTTTCTCACCCTGCGGCGCCGCGGAGTGGAAGCGATCGTGGTGGACCCGTCCCCGGCGCGGCGCGCCGCGCTCGCGCGCCTGGGCGCGCGTTTCCTCCTCGACCCGGGCGAGTGTGATGTCGTCGCGGCGATCCGCGATCTCACCGGCGGCCGCGGCGCACACGCCTCGATCGACGCCGCCGGGGTGCCGCAGTCATTTGCCGCGATGCTGCACGGCACGCGTATCGATGGAACCGCCGTGGTGGTTGCGATCCATCACCAGCCGGTCATCATTCCTCCCTTCGACCTGCTGATGCCCGAAGTGCAGCTGACCGGCGTGGCGCTGTCGGTCAACGCCTTCCCACCGGTCATCGAACAGATGGCGCACGGCAGCTATCCGCTCGAGGGTTGGGTGGAGACCATCCCCTTCGATGGGGTCATCGAGCAGGGGCTCGAGCGCCTGCGCCGCCAGCAGGGCATGAAGATCGTCGTGGATGTGGCAGGAGCAGCAGCGTGAAGTGTGCGGAGCTCTTCAGCGTTGCCGGCCGGGGCGCGATCGTCACCGGTGCCGGCAGTGGACTCGGACTGGCTATTGCGGAAGCGCTCGCCGAGAACGGCGCGCGGGTCACGCTGCTCGACATCGACGCCGGGCGCATCGAAGCCGAGATACAGCGCCTGGCGCGCCACGGTTACGACGTGCGCGGCGCGGTGGTCGACGTGTCCGACCACGCGGCGCTCGAGGGTGCTTTCGATGCAGCGCTCGCCGCGCATGGGCGCCTCGACATCGTGTTCGCCAATGCCGGGGTCGATTCGGGCCCCGGATTCGTGAGCGGCTGGTTCGGTGCGAACCGCACGCGCAATCCGGCCGGTGCTCTCGAGAGCTACAGCGACGAGCGCTGGAACCGTGTCATCGACGTCAACCTCACCGGGGTATTCGCCACGTTGCGCGCCGCAGCGCGGCGCATGAAGTCACAACGCTCGGGCAAGCTCATCGTCACCACCTCCGTCGCAGGCTATCAATGCGAGCCGGCCATCGGCTCGGCGTACATGGCGGCCAAAGCCGGTGCGGCACATCTGATGCGCTGCGTCGCCCACGAGCTTGCCGCCTACAACATCACGGTCAATGCGATCGCGCCTGGATTCTTCGTCACCAACATCGGCGGTGGACACGCCAAGGATCCGGAGGTGCAGCGCTCCATGGCAGCGGTGATGCCGATGCACCGCGTCGGCTTTCCGGAGGATATCAAGGGCCTGGCGCTGTTCCTCGCCTCTCCGGCCTCCGCATATCTCACCGGACAGCAGATCACCATCGATGGCGGCTGGACTTTAGGACCGGCGGATTGAAGCGGGTGGCTGTGGTGAGAATGGGGCTGACCGCCGCCTTGCTGGCTTGGGGCGTCGCAGCCGGTGTGCACGCGGCGGAACGCGAGGTGGTGATCGGCACGCTCGATGATCTTTCGGGCGTGTACTCCGATGATGGCGGTCCCGGCTCGGTCGAAGCCATGAGGATGGCCATCGCCGACTTCGGCTCGAGCGTGCTCGGGCGCAGGATCAGCGCGCTGGCCGCCGATCATCAGAACAAGCCCGACATCGGTGCCTCGAGGTTCCGGGAGTGGGCCGACCAGAAAGCGCTCGACATGATGATCGCCGGAGCCAACACCGGCGTGACCATCGCGATGGCCAAGGTCGCCGTCGCCAAGAAGATCCCGCTCCTGATCGTCGGGGCCGGCGGCGCATCACTCACCAACGAGGATTGCACCGCTTACAGCATTCACTACGTTTTCGATACCACGGCGCTCGCGAATGGCACGGCCTCCACGGTGCTGAAGGCGGGCGGCAAGACCTGGTTCTACCTGAGCGCCGACTATGCCTTCGGCCAGCAGCTGCAGAGCTCTGCCTCCAGGGTGGTCGAAGCCGGGGGCGGGCGCAATCTCGGTGCCGTGCGTGTGCCGCTGTCGACCGCGGATTTCTCCTCGTACCTGCTGCAGGCACAGAGCTCCGGCGCCCAGGTGCTCGCCTTCGCCAACGCCGGCGATGACTTTCAGAATGCACTCAAGGCGGCGAGAGAGTTCGGCATCACGAGGACCATGCGCCCGGTGGCGCTGGTCGCGTTCATCAACAACATCCACGCCCTCGGACTGGAGACGGCACAGGGTCTCTACCTGACCACCAGCTGGTATTGGGACCTCAACGAGCAAACGCGCGCGTTCGCCCGGCGTTTCTTCGAGAAGATGAAGCGGCAGCCGACCATGACTCAGGCCGGCACCTATTCGGCCACGCTGACCTACCTGAAGGCGGTCAAGGCAGCAGGCACTACGGAGGCCGAGCCGGTGATGGCCGAGCTCAGGCGCGCGAAGATCAACGACATGTTCACCACCGGCGGCTACATCCGCGCCGATGGTGTCATGGTCCATGACATGTACGTCATGCAGGTGAAGTCCCCACGCGAGTCGAAGTATCCGTGGGATTACTACCGCCTGGTCACCGTGATGCCAGGCAGCGACGCCTTCGGACCTGTTACTGGACGCTGCTCGCTCGCGCCCAGGTAACCGTGTGTCGCGCCAGCGGCGGCGACGCTAAGTCTCGACACTAAGCCTCGACGCAGACCTCGATGAGCAGCGGGCTCGCCGCCGCAAACCCCTGCCGCAGGGCTGCATCGAGCTCGCCAATGCGGGCGACCCGCACGGCTTCCACGCCCTGCGCCC
>JAFAVO010000143.1 GCA_019242385.1 Gammaproteobacteria bacterium
CCGACCGCGGAGCAGCTCGCGCACATGCGCGCGCTGGTGCGGCAGGCAATGGAGCAGGGCGCGATGGGGGTGACCACCGCCCTCATCTACAGCCCGAACCAGTATGCGAAAACTCCCGAGCTGATCGCGCTGGCGACCGAGTCGGCCCGTTGCGGCGGGATTTACAGTGCCCACATCCGCAGCGAGGGCGACCGGTTGCTCGACGCCGTGCAGGAAACGGTGGACATCGCCCGTGCTTCCGGTGCCCCTGCGGAGATCTACCACCTGAAGGTCGCCGGCCGCCGTAACTGGGACAAACTACCGGCGCTCATCGCCGCCGTGGAGAAAGCGCGGGCTGGCGGAACGCGCATTACCGCCGACATGTATGTCTATACCGCCGGCGCGACCGGCCTCGATGCGGCGATGCCTCCTTGGGTGCTCGACGGCGGGCTCGAAGCCTGGATCGAGCGGCTGCGCGATCCGCAGATGCGCGCGCGCGTGATCGCGGACATGCGCGATCCCAAGCCCTCCTGGGAGAACCTGTTTGCAGCAGCCGGAGCTAACGGTACGCTGCTGCTCGCCTTCAAGAACCCGCAGCTGAAGGCTCTGACCGGCAAGACCCTCGCCGAGGTGGCGCGCACGCGCGGAGTATCCCCCGAAGACGCGGCGATCGACCTGGTCATCGAGGATGGCTCACGGGTCGGGGTCGCGTATTTCCTCATGTCCGAGGACAACATCCGTCGGCAGGTGGCGCTTCCCTGGGTCAGCTTCGACTCGGATGAGGCGGCCCCGGCGCCCGAAGGCGTGTTCCTCAAGTCGAATTCTCATCCACGCGCCTATGGGAATTTCGCGCGGGTGCTCGCCCGCTACGTCCGCGAGGAGAAGGTGCTCACGCTCCAGCAGGCCATCCACAAGCTGGCTGCGCTACCGGCAGCAACGCTCTCGATCATGGACCGAGGTCAGCTCAAGAACGGCTATTTTGCCGACGTCATCGTGTTCGATCCGGCCACCATCCAGGACCACGCCACCTATGAGCGCCCGCATCAACTCGCCACCGGCGTCGAAGAGGTCTGGATCAACGGAGTGCGCGCGCTGCGTCAGGGCGTGGCGACCGGCGCTGCAAGCGGACGCGCAGTCCGTGGGCGCGCGTGGACGGGCGCAGGCGGCGGCGGCTGTCGCGCGAGTGCGCAGGCGTGGAGCTGGAGTCCGTGAGCTGCGTTGCCGGCTGGATCCAATGTCCATCGAGCACCGTCGCACCGTAACGCGTGGCCTGCGGGGCGCACGATGAGCGCCGCAGCGGCGCCTGCGTCCTCGGCCACGGAGGAATCATCTGTCACCGCTGCCCCGCGGGACCGCTGGTATGTGCTTGGCATGCTGACGCTCGTCTATGCGCTCAACATCGCCGACCGCTTCTCGATCTCGACCCTCATCGAGCCAATCCGGGCGGAGCTGCGCCTGAGCGATGCCGGTATTGCCTTCCTCACCGGTGGTGCGCTCGCGATCTTCTATGTGACCGTGGGGATTCCAGTGGCCGAGTTCGCCGATCGCGCCAACCGCCGCAACATTCTCGCGGTGGCCCTCGCCGCCTGGTCTGCCATGACTGCGTTGTGTGGTCTTGCACAGAATTGGCTGCAGTTGACCTTCGCGCGCTTCGGCGTCGGCATCGGCGAGGCCGGTGGCACCGCACCCTCCACCTCGATCCTCGCCGATAACTTTCCACCCGCGCGCAGGCCGATGGCCCTCACCATCTTTGCGCTCGGCACTTGTCTCGGGGCCTGGCTCGGCTCATCGGTGGCAGGCAGCGCGGCTGAGCGCGGCGGATGGCGCACCGCCTTCCTGGTGCTCGGGCTCCCCGGAGTAGTGCTCGCGCTGATCGTATGGCTCACCGTGCGCGAGCCGCGTCGCGGGCAGCTCGACGCCGGCCACTCGGCGGTGCCCAGCACCCTCACTGCTTCCCTGCGTTTCATCGCGCAGCAGCGCTCCGCCGTGCACCTGCTGATCGGAGGCTCCGTAGCGACATTCTGGAGCTGGGGGCTCATGTGGTGGACGCCGGCATTCCTGCAACGCTCCCATCATCTGACCGTGGGGCAGGCGGGTCAGCTCATCGGGCCGATGCACCTGATCGCCGGGACTGCCAGTACATTGCTTGCCGGGTGGCTCATGGCGCGGCGCGCCGCGCAGGATCCGCGTTATGTCACGCGCCTGCTCGGCTGGGTGACGGCGGTCACCACGATTCCTTCGCTGCTTCTTTATTGGGTGACCTCGGAACGTGCGGCAGTGGCATTGCTGTGGGTCTTCGTGCCGGCGGTCTACTTCTACATCGGCCCGATCCTCGGCTTGCTGCAGAACGTGGTCCCGCCGCAGATGCGCGCCACCACCTGCGCCATCCTGCTGTTCCTCGCCAATGTCGCCAACCTGCTACTCGCGCCGCAGCTCGTCGGGGCACTGAGCGACTGGTTCGCGGTATCCTTCGGTGCCGGTACGGAGTCATTGCGGTGGGCGTTGCTGTTGCTCGCGCCCACCGGCTTCTGGGCCGCATGGCATTTGTGGACCAGCGGCCGGACTATCCGCGCGGATGCGGCCCGTGCGAGCTGATCGCCGCTAGATCGCCCATCTCCCTTGGCCTCTCGAGCTGCGCTATTCTGCAGTACCGTTGCGCCTGCGTTCGCGTCGCATCTGCCTGCATGCCAATCGAGGGTTGAGCAAACGATGGGTGCTCCTTTTGTCCTGACACCGGCTCGCAGAAGACTGCCGTCCGTCGCGCTGTCCGCGGAGCAAATGCTCTCAGGAATAAGGACCTGGCAGGTATTCGCACTGGCGCTCGCGCTGAGACTCCCTATCGCCTGGCTACGGCCGCTCGAGCCACACGCGGAGAACATCAAATCCGGCTTCACGCTCGGACTGCACGGCTACCTCGGGGATCCCTTTGCCATTCCAACGGGTCCGACGGCACACGTCGCCCCGGCCTACCCGGCGCTCGTGGCCGCAGTACGCTCGATCACCCCGAGCGACAGTGCGTGCATGCACACCCTCTCGGTCATCATGGCGGTGGTCAGCGCCTGCAATATCGCGGCACTGCTGCCTGTCTCGCGAGCGCTGAGACTGCCGCGCGCTGCCGGGACGATCGCCGCGCTTCTGTGGCTGATGCCGGTCTTCGCCTGGATCGAGGTCAGCGCCGAATTTGAGACACCGCTGACGGTGGCCGCCCTGCTTGCACTGATGACGCTGGTGGCGCGGACCATCGAGCGCCAGCCGGCAACGATCGGCACCGGGGCGAGACTGGGCCTGGCGGTCGGCCTCGCCGCATATGTGACGCCAACGGTACTGCCCGCCATCACCTTCGCGACGCTGGCCGCAGCCCGGCTTGCGCGCTGGAGCATTCGCAGTGTGCTCGCCGTAGGCGTGGGCGCCGCTGTGTTGTTCACCGTGGCCGTATCGCCCTACACGCTGCGCAACCATCAGGTCTTCGGCGAATGGTTTCTCATGCGCGATGACTTCGGACTCGAGCTCGCGATCTCCAACGGCCCGAACGCCCGCGCGACCAAGGACGAGAACACGGATCTCGAGGGTAGTGTTCTGAACCGTCATCCGAGCGCTTCACGCACATCGGCAGCATTGGTCAAGGAATTGGGGGAAGTTCACTACAACCACCTGATGCAGCGCACCGCGGTTGCCTGGATCAAAGCCAATCCAGCGGAGTTCATGGCACTCGTGGCACAGCGTGCGGGATACATGCTCCTGCCGCGCTCCCTGCGCTGGTCACAGACCATCATCGCCGGTCTCATCAGCATGATGACGATCGCGGGCTGCGTGTTGCTATGGGACTCGCGCTACAGATTCGG
>JAFAVO010000229.1 GCA_019242385.1 Gammaproteobacteria bacterium
TCGGGCTCGTCACGTTGATCTCGGTGACGAAGCCACCGATCACATCGAGCCCGACGAACAGCATGCCGGCGGCGGCGAGCGAGGGTCCGATCTCACCCGCGAGCCAGCGGTCACGCTCGTTCAGCGGCCGGGCGACGCCGCGGGCACCGGCCGCCAGGTTGCCACGGTGATCCTCCCCCGAGGGCATCCGCGCCAGCGCGTATGGAACGGGCTCGCCATCGACCAGCAGCACGCGCGAGTCGCCGGTCTGCACGATGTCGGGGATGTAGCGCTGTGCGATGGCGAAGCGCTGCCCGTACTCGGTCAGGGTCTCGAACACGACCCGCGCGTTGGGATCGCCGAGGCTCAGCACGAAGATCGAGCGCCCGCCCATGGTGTGCAGGGGCTTCACCACGATCTTGCCGTGCTCGCGCAGGAATGCGGCCATGTGCCCCATGTCGCGCGTCACCAGGGTCGGAGCGCAGCACTGCGGGAAGGCAGCGGTGTAGACCTTCTCGTTCATATCGCGCAGTCCCTGCGGTCGATTGACCACCAGGACCCCGGAGGCCTCCGCACGCTCGAGGATGTAGGTGGTGTAGATGTATTCGGTATCGAAAGGCGGATCCTTGCGCATCAGCACACAATCGAGACTCGACAGCGGGGCAAGGGCGGGCTCCCCGAGGGCGAACCAGGCGGCCGGATCGGCGCGCACCGTCAGCGGGCGCATCCTGCCGAGCGCCACACCATCCCGCAGCAGCAGATCTCCCTGCTCCAGGTAGGCGAGTTCGAAGCCGCGCGCCTGCGCCGCGAGCAGCATTGCCAGTGTCGAGTCCTTCGCGCAGCTGATGGCACCGATAGGGTCCATCACCACGCCCAGCCGTGTCGGAGCGCTCATCGGGGGCGATTATGCTCGTCGGCCACTCGAATATGTCTGCCGGGCGCGCGCCCGCCGCGCGCCGCTGCGATGACCTTCGAAAAACGTGACGTGCATGGCATAGCAGGGGGTGTACCGATATGTTAAAACCGCGAAGCTTGATGGAAGGAGTCCCCTGACCGTGAACGGCAGCAACTCGAAGCTCCAGGGCCTGAAGGTACTCGTCATCGACGACAGCAAGACCATCCGCCGCACCGCCGAGACGCTGCTCGCCAAGGAGGGGTGCGAAGTCTTCACCGCGATCGATGGCTTCGACGCACTCGCCAAGATCGCCGACCACCAGCCCGACATCGTGTTCGTCGACATCATGATGCCGCGCCTCGATGGCTATCAGACCTGCTCGCTCATCAAGCACAACAAGGTGTTCCGCTCCATCCCGGTGATCATGCTCTCCTCCAAGGACGGGCTGTTCGACCGGGCCCGCGGCCGCATCGTTGGCTCCGAGCACTATCTCACCAAGCCCTTCACCAAGGACGAGTTGCTCTCCGCGATCGAAACCCACATCGGGAGATGATGGTCATGCCCCTGATCCTGATCGTTGACGATTCGCCGACCGAGCTGCACGTCATGCAGAAGGCGCTCGAGAAGCACGGCTATCGCACCGCGGCCGCGGCGGACGGTGCCGAGGGCGTGCGGCTCGCGCGCGAGATGAGTCCCGACCTCATCTTCATGGACATCGTCATGCCGGGCATGAACGGTTACCAGGCGACGCGCGCGCTCGCCAACGATCCGCGCACGCGCACGATACCGATCGTCATGGTGACTTCCAAGGGACAGGAGACCGACAAGATCTGGGGCCTGCGGCAGGGGGCCATCGATTACATGGTGAAGCCGGTTTCCCCCGATCAACTGGTCGCCAAGGCGCAGGCGACCCTGTCCGCGTGAGATCACGCGCACCGCAGTTGTACGCAGCGAGTCCATGAGCGAACCGTCCGCAGCTGTCGAGGTCGACCTGAAGTCACTGCGCGACCGTCCGTTCGAGCTGCTCGCGGAGCTCGAGCGTCGCGGGCGGGCGGTCTCCGCCCAGCTCAGTGAGCAGGCCGATGCCGGCCGTGAATGGGTCGGCGTCGCATTGCGCATGGCGGGGGATCTGTACCTGGTGGCGCGCGAGGAGACCCGCGAGGTTCTCGGGGTGCCGGCGAGCAGCACCCGCGTGCCCGGCGCGAAGCCCTGGATCAAGGGGCTCGCCAACGTGCGCGGACAGCTGCTGCCGATCATCGATCTGCGCCAGTTCCTCGGCAGTGGCGTCACGCCCATCACGCGCAACACCCGCATCGTCGTGGTGCACCACCGCGAGATCCCCGCAGGGCTGCTGGTGGACGAGGTGCTCGGCTTCCGCCGTTTTGCCGAGAACGAGTTCAGCGGCGAGGCACCGCCGACCGTGGCGCGCTGTGAGCGTTATCTCGCGGGTGCCTTTCGCCGCGGACAGGAGCAGTGGCCGGTGCTGTCGCTGCGCGGGGTGCTCGAAAGCCCGGCGTTCGCGGAGGCTGCCGCATGAACGGTGCGGGCGCGCCACGAAGGCTCACCCTGCTGCTCGCGCTCGCGGCCCTGCTGCTCATCGGCAGCGGGGCGGTCTACTACGTGCTGCAGAGCAAGGCGGAGCCCGGCCCGCCGGCGGTGCCCGTCGAGGCGCTCTACGAGGTTGCGCTCGATGCCGGCGCGGCCGCCCTCGGTGAGCCGCAGGCGCTCGCTGGCTTTCAGCAGAGCCAGAAAGCTCTCGAGGATGCGGCGGCGCGCGACGCCAACACGCCCTTCGCCCGGGATGCGCGCTTCACGCGCCTGATGAGCAATGCGACCGCGGTGCTGCGCGCGCGCGCGGCACTCACCGACGCCGCCGCAGCCGCCCGTGATACCGCCAGCCTCGTGCCGCGGCTGACGGCCGAGGCCCGTGCGCTCGAGACGAGCCTGTCTCCCTCCGGAGCGGGCACGGCGAGCGGCACGCTCGAGCGCTTCGAGGCGCGTGCTCAACGGCTGCAGCTGGATGTGAGCGCCCTGCTTCAAGGCGGCAGCGACCCCGCCCAGGCGGCGCAGCGCATCGCCGAGAGCGGCGAGTACCTCGGGCAGGTTATCGCGGGCTTCGCCGGCGGCTCCGCGGCGCTGGCACTGCCACGCGTCACGACGCCCGAGGCCGCCAAGCACCTCAAGAGCCTCGACTCCATCTACAGCGAGCTCGCCGCCGCGGTGAAGCGCGCCGTTGCTGCAGCTCCTGCGCTGCCGGCCGCGCAGACCGCAGCGCGCGCCATCGTCGCGGATGCGCGCGACCTGGCCGCGGGCGCGGCACGCCCGGCCGCGCCGCCAGCGAGCGCACGTGCCCTGCGTTGGCTGCCGCTCGCGCTGCTGGTCCTCGGACTGGCGCTGCTGCTCGCGGGGCTGGTAACCGCACTCGGCGTGCACGGCATGCTCGAGCGGCAGCGTGCCGCTGCCGAGACCCAGCGACGCGAGAGCGATCGCAATCAGCAGGCGATCCTGCGCTTGCTCGATGAGCTCTCGAGTCTCGCAGACGGCGATCTCACCGTGCAGGCGACGGTGACCGAGGACATCACCGGCGCGATCGCCGACTCGATCAACTACGCGGTCGACGCATTGCGCGGCCTCGTCACGACCATCAACGCCTCCGCCATCCAGCTCGACTCTGCGACGCGCCAGACGCAGGCGCTCTCGCAGCACCTGGCCAAGGCTTCCGGGGCGCAGTCGAAGCAGATCGCCTCCGCCACCGAATCCGCGGCCAGCATGGCCTCCTCGGTGGAAGAGGTGTCCGGCAACGCCGAGCGTGCCTCGGATGTCGCGCGCCACTCGGTCGAGGTCGCGCACAAGGGTGGCGATGCGGTGCGCCGCACCATCGATGGCATGAACACCATCCGCGAGACGATTCAGGAGACCAGCAAGCGCATCAAGCGACTCGGCGAGAGCTCGCAGGAGATCGGCAACATCGTCGAGCTGATCAACGACATCGCCGAGCAGACCAACATCCTGGCGCTCAACGCCTCGATCCAGTCTTCCATGGCAGGCGACGCCGGGCGCGGCTTCGCTGTGGTGGCCGATGAGGTGCAGCGCCTCGCCGAGCGCGCCGCCGCTGCCACCAAGCAGATCGAGGTGCTGGTGCGCACCATCCAGACCGATACCAACGAGGCGGTGGTGTCGATGGAGCGCAGCACCACCGATGTCGTCGGCGGCGCGCTGCTCGCGGAGAATGCCGGCGCGGCGCTCGGGGAGATCGAGCAGGTGTCCAACCAGATCGCGAGCCTGGTCCAGAACATCTCCGGCAGCGCGCGCCAGCAGACCGGGGCCGCGCAGAACATCGCGCGCAACATGAAGGTGCTCAAGGACATCAGCGCGCAGACCGCGGAGTCGACTCAGGCGACCTCGATCGCGATCGCCAAGCTCGCCGAGCTTTCGGCCGGCCTGCGCAAGTCGGCCGCCGGCTTTCGCCTGCCGGGAGCAGCGGCCGCAGAGCGAGCGGGCGCGAGCGGCACGGTGCGCCGGCTCGAGGACGCCACGCTCAACACCGCCAAGGTGCGGCAGATCGCCACCCTCGGCGGCTCCTAGCGCTCAGCTCGAAAGCACGGCATGCCTGAAGTCGCTTCCCAGACATTCGAGCTCGTTGGCCGTGAGGTCAACTCCACGCTCGCCACCGCGCGCGCGGCGCTCGAGAGCTACGTCGAGCAGCCGGACAACGCCACATTGCTCGAGCAGTGCTCGCAGGACCTGCATCAGGTGCAGGGTGTGCTGCGCATGCTGGAGATCTACGGCGCTGCGCTGCTCGCCGAAGAGATGGAGCACGTCGCGCAGTACCTGCTGTCCACACATTCCGAGCGCAAGAGCCAGGCGGAGAGCCTCGATGCGCTGATGCGCGCCATGGTGCAGCTGCCCTCCTATCTCGAGCGTGTGCTCGCCGGCGGGCGCGATCTGGCTCTGGTGCTGCTGCCGCTGCTCAACGATCTGCGCGCGGTACGCGGCCACGCCCTCCTCAGCGAGGGGACGCTGCTGCTGCTGAACCTCAAGTCGGACAAGCAGGCGCAGCCGATCGCGGCCAAGCCCGGGGAGCCGCCGCTCAGCGTCGAGCAATGGGCACGACGGCTGCGGGCCCGCTTTCAGACCGGGCTGATCGGCTGGATCCGCGGCGAGCGCATCGCGCAGAATCTCGAGACCCTCTCCGCGGTGTCGCGCAAGCTCGAGCAGATCGCCACCCGGCAGCCGGTGTTCCAGCTGTGGTGGGTGGTGGGGGCCGTGATCGAGGCCCTGCAGGAGAACGGGCTCGAGAGCGGGCAGTCGGTGAAGCGCCTGCTCGGCCTCGCCGATCGCGAGATCCGCCGCCTCTATGAGCAGGGCGAGGCGCGCTACGCGCAGTCGCCACCGGTGGAGCTGCTCAACAACCTTCTTTACTACGTGGGCCGCGCCGAATCCTCGGGCGGACGCGTGAGTGCGGTCCGCACCTCGTTCCGCCTGGCGGAGCTGCTGCCGGTCGATGAGAGCATCGAGCAGGAGCGCGAAAGTCTTTCTGCGCCTTCCGTCAAGCTCATGCAGACCGTCGCCGCCGCGATCCGCGAGGACCTCGGCAAGGTGAAGGACGTGCTCGACATCTTCGTACGCCGCGGCGCCGGGCAGCCGCAGGAGCTCGCCTCGCAGGTGGAGCTGCTGCGCAAGATCGGCGACACCCTCGGCGTGCTCGGCCTCGGCGAGCTGCGTGCGCGGGTGCAGTCCGAGACCGAGCGCCTCGGCAAGATCGTCGCCGGCACGCTGCGCGCCGATGAGGCCACCCTGGTCGAGATCGCTGCGACGCTCATCGGGGTGGAAGACAAGCTCGATGACGCCCTGGTGGGCATGATCCTGCCGCCCAAGGATGCCAACCTGCCGCAGCCGGAAGCCGACACCGAGTTCCAACAGGTGCAGGCGGCGGTGCTGCGTGAGTGCATCGTCAATCTCCAGCGCATCAAGGAAGCGGTGGTGCAGAGCGTCGGTGGCACGCTCGACGCCGCCGGCCTCGACAGCTGGCAGGACCTGATGCGCGGCATGAAGGCGGGGTTGCTGCTCCTCGGCAAGGCGCGGGCCGTCGAGATCATCGAAGCGATCACCAACCAGCTGCGGCGCGTCATGCAGCCGGGTGTGCACGTCCTGCCGCCCGGCTTCGTCGACCGGCTCGCGGATGCCATCGTGAGCGTCGAGTACTACATGGAGACGCTGCAGGCCGGCCGCGCCGATCCGTGGTACATGCTCGACAACGCACAGGCGTGCGTACAGGCGCTCGAGCAGCAGCCGACACCGGCGCCGCCCACCGTCCCAGCGCTCGAGCCGGACGCTCACGCCAACACGGTACAGCTCCCCGGCGGCGCTGTCGCAGCCGCTGCGGCGCAGCCCGATGCGCGCGCGGTCGGTGCGGCGGCACCGACCCTCGCCGCTTCACCGCCCAAGGCGCCC
>JAFAVO010000246.1 GCA_019242385.1 Gammaproteobacteria bacterium
AGGTCCGCCGCCCCCTCGGCCTGAGTCAGCCGCTCCTCGATGCGGCGCAGGATCAGCCGCAAGGCTGCGACGATGATCTCCTGCTTGGTTGCGAAGTAATGGGCGATCATGCCGGTGGTGCAGCCGGCGGCGCGCGCGATGCGCACGATGGTGGCCTGCTCGAAACCGTACCGGGCCACCACGCGGCAGGCGATGAGCGCGATCTGCTCGCGGCGCTGCTGGTGATCGACGATCTTGGGCATCGGTGCAGGCCCCTAGTTGGTCGCCGCCTGGATCGCGACGAGGTGGCCGCGGACTTCCGCGTCCATGCGCGCGACCTTGCCCTCCTGAGTGCTCACGTGCAGATAGAGCACCTCGGCGCTCGCGACCAGCACCTCATCGCGCGCGCGCTGCAGCGTGTGCTGCACCCGCACGCGCTTCTCATCCACCTCGAGCACCCGACTGAGGACGTACAGCCGCTCCTGTGAGTGCGCCTCGGCCTTGTGAGTGAGATGCGTCTCCAGCGTGTACATCGCGCGACCCGAGCGCCGATAGGCCTCATCGATCCCCGCATACCTGAAGAGCGCGTCGGTAGCATCGCCGAACAGCTGCAGATAGCGCCAATCGGTCATGTGGCCGTTGTAGTCGATCCACTCGGGCCGCACGCAGGTCTCGAGCAGCCGCAGCGGACCGCTGCGATTGCCGGCGGCCGCGGAGACGGACGCGGCGGCAAGATGCGGGCGCGCGCGCGCTGCGGCGTCCTCATACAGCCGCTCTTCGAGCGCGCGCAGCGTGGCGCCGGCGCCGAGGTCATACTCGCGCAGCACCTGCTGAATCGCCACGAGATAGTTATCGCGCAGGCGTTCGAGCTCGCGGATCGAGCGGCCGGCGGCCTGCGACTGGGTGCCCTCGACCATCCTGTCGATCAGTTCCTCGGTGAGCTCGGGCGCCTCGAGCTTCGTCCAGGGCCACTTCAGACACGGCCCGAACTGCCGCAGCATGTGCCGCATGCCCGGCTCGCCTCCGGCGAGATGGTAGATCAGGTTCGTGCCCATGCCCGCCCAGCGCAGCCCGGGACCATAGATGATCGACTCATCGAGCTCGCCGGTCGTTGCGACACCATCGTTGACGAGGTGCAGGATCTCGCGCCAGATCGCCTCCTGCAGGCGGTCGGTGAGGTGGCCCGGCACCTCGCGGCGTACCCGCAGCGGGTGCATGCCGATGTAGCGGTAGAAGTGCGCGGCAGCCTCGAGCGCCGCCTCGGAGGTCGCGCGGCCACCGACCAGCTCCACCAGCGGCAGGAGGTACACCGGATTGAAGGGATGGGCGACCAGCAGCCGCTCGGGTGCCACCATGTCGCGCTGCAGATCCGAGGGCATGAGCCCCGAAGTGCTCGAGGCGATCACGACATCGGGCGGAGCGTGCCGGCTGATTTCCGCCAGCACCCGTTGCTTCAACTCGAGCTGCTCGGGAATGTTCTCCTGGATGAAGTCCACCTGACGCGCCATGGCGTGCATATCGGTGGTGAAGGTGAGCCGCCCCTTGGCCGGCAGCGGCGCAAAGGTGAGCCGTGCGAGCGCACCCTCGGCATTGGCGACGGCGCCGCGCAGCCACTCTTCCATCTGCGGTTTGAGATCGGCCGCGACGACATCGATGCCGAAGTGCAGCGCGCGCGCCGCCCAGCCGCCGCCGATGACGCCCGTGCCCAGAAGACCCAGCGTGCGGACCTGCCTCATGGTGTATGCGCCGCTCCCGTCGCCGCGGCCGCGGCGCCCTCGTTTTTAATGTCGTCATAATAATATAACAGAGCGGCGCGCGGCAGCCGCTCATCGAGCATGCTGCGGTCGACCTTGAGGCGCGGCTTGCCTTTGCCGGAGAATGAGTGCGGCATTCAGGCTCGACTGCCAAAGGCGGGAGGCATCATGGGGCTGTTAGATGGACTGTTGGGCGGCGCCGTCGGAGCCGAGATGGCTACGGTGGTCAATTCCTTCATTCAACAGCACGGCGGCGTGCAGGGAGTCGTCGCGCAGCTGGAAAAACAGGGACTGGGTGCCACGGTGCACTCCTGGGTCGGCAGCGGCCCGAACCAGCCGATCTCCCCGGACCAGGTCCACTCGGCGTTCGGTAGCGGCATGATTGCGCAGCTTGCGGCCAAGGCGGGCATGAACCCCCAGGAACTGGCGCAGAAGCTCTCGCAGGTCCTGCCGACCGCGATCGACCGGCTCACTCCGGAAGGCAAGATCCCCCCGAAGTCGGCCTGAGCGGCCCTGCGGAAGCCCACTCCCGCGTCACCGCAGTGCGCGCGGCGCGCGCGCTGCTGCGCGCCGCTTATCCGCCGATGTAAGCGGCGGATGTAAGCAGATGTAAGCCGCCGCTGCGTCTCGCTTGCATCGACCGCGCTCTCCCGGCATCGTCGCCGGCCGCGAAAAAGACAAACCGCTGCGTCCATCAGAAGGGAATCGTCATGATCCGAGGCAGACATCTCCTGGCCGGCGCACTCGCCGCCGCACTCATCGGGCTGGCAAGCGCGGCACCTTCTTCAAATCGGCCCTCTCCTGCGGTGACCGACCTGGGCGATGCGGCCGCGACGCCCGAGGGCGCGCAAGTGGCCGTCACGGTCGCACTGCGGCTCAGCAACGAGCAGCAGCTCGAGCCTTTGCTCGAGGCCATCTACGCCCAGGGCTCCCCGGTCTATCACCAGTTTCTGACGCCGCAGGAGTTTCGCGCGCGCTTCGGTCCGAGCGAGGAGAGCATCGCGGCAGTCACGCGCTACTTTGAGGGTGCCGGACTGCAGGTGAGGCGCACGGCGACCGCGCAGCTGCGGGTCAGCGGTTCGGCGGGCGCCATCGAGCGGGCTTTTGCGGTGAAACTGCACGGCTATGCGGTGGCGGCCGGCGGGTCGACCCGTGCTTATCAGTTTCGCGCTCCGCTGACCGAGCCGGAGCTACCCTCCTCCGTAGCGGGCTCGGTGCACGGCGTATTCGGTCTCGACACGCGGCCGCGCTTCTTCCCACACGTGCGCCGCGCAGCGGCCGCGACTCACGTGCGCCCGGATAACGGCCAGAGCAGCGGCACTTCCAATCCGTTCGGCTCGCTCACGGTCGCGGATTTTGCCCAGCACTACAACGTCAATCCGCTGTACGGCCACGGCATCAACGGCCAGGGCCGCACGATCGGCATCGTCACCCTCGCCGCCTTCACCCCGAGTGACGCCTTCGCCTACTGGTCGGCAGTCGGCCTCAAAGTCGCCAGCAACCGGCTCAGGGAGGTCATGATCGACGGCGGACCGGGTGCCCCGAGCGATGACTCCGGCTCGCTCGAGACCACACTCGATGTCGAGCAGTCCGGCGGCATCGCACCGGCTGCGAAGATCGTGGTCTACGAAGCGCCCAATACCAATCAGGGATTCGTCGACGCTTTCGCCGCGGCGATCGACAGCAACGCGGCGGATTCGGTCTCGACGAGCTGGGGGGAATGGGAGCTCTTCGACACTCCCAACAACGCCTTCGACAACGGGCCGGTGACCGACCCGGTGACTCACCGGATCACGAGCATCATCCAGGCGTATAACGACCTGCTCATTCAGGCAGCATTGCAGGGCCAGAGCATGTTCGCCGCAGCGGGCGATGCCGGTGCCTGGGACGAGGTGGGCGAGCTGCCCGCGCACTTCAGCAACGTGATCTCGGTGGACGATCCCGCGGTGCAGCCTTTCATCACCGCGATGGGCGGCACCACACTCCCTGGACCGCAGACGTACGGCCTGCCCGATGGCCGCAGCCTGACGCTGCATGTCGCGCAGGAGCAGGCCTGGGGCTGGGTTTACCTCGAGCCGCTCTGCAGCGCGCTCGATCTCACCATCGACGCCTGCGGCATTTTCCCCGCTGGAGGTGGCGGCGGCGTGAGCGTGTTCTTCCACCGGCCGTTCTATCAGCGAGTCGTTCCCGGGATGGCCAATTCAGTCGCAGGGCAGGCCCTCTACGACAATTCCCACACTCCGCCGCAACTGGTGGTGGCGCTGCCTGCGGGGTTTGCCGGCCGTAACGTGCCGGACATCTCACTGAACTCCGATCCACAGACCGGCTACGTGGTGGCCTACACCTCGAACGTCTCGGGCTTCTCTTTCCAGACTTTCTGGGGCGGCACGAGCTTCGCATCGCCGCAGATGAACGGCGTCACCTCGCTCCTCTCGCAGGGCATACATCACCGCGTCGGTCTGCTCAACGTGCCGCTGTATCTGCTCGAAGCGAGCGGGCGTGATCACGGCCACAATGCACCGCTGCGCGATATCACCGCCGGCGACAACTGGCACTGGTTCGCGCGACCCGGGTACGACCAGGCGAGCGGCGTCGGGGTGCCGAACGTGGCGAATCTGCTCGAGTCTCTCAAGGAACTCGACTGAGTCCGTTGGGAGCGGGCGCGCGTTGGCCGCCCGCTCTCCTTACGAACGACCTTCTTCGCAGAACTGCCGCAGTCGCGCGCAGGCGCGATCGAGTGTCGCCTCATCCGTAGCGAAGCACACCCGCACGCAGCCGGCGGCTGAGGAGCCAAACGCACCACCGTCCATCACCGAGACCCGCTGCGTGCGGTAGAGTGCCTGCACGAACTCGGCACCGGAGAGGCCGGTGCCGGTCACATCGATGAGCATGAACATGCCGGCCTCCGGTGCGAGCGGCCGCAGCCCGGGGGTGCCGGCAATTCCGGCGGCGAAACGCGCCTGACGCGCCGTGCAGTAAGCGCGGCTGCGCGCCTCGGCCTCAGCTGCGACCTCGAGCGCCGTGATCGCCGCCTCCTGGATGAAGCCCGGCAGCCCGAAGAGCATGCACATCGCAACGTTCTCGGCGTGGAGTACCAGCTCCCTCGGTCCGACGAGCCATCCGGCACGCCAGCCGGTCATCGCGTGTGACTTCGAGAGGCTCCCGAGCGTCACCACACGATCGGGAAGCTGCGCAGCCAGGCTCGGCACCCGCCCTCCCGCGGCGAGTCCGGCATAGACCTCATCGGCGATCAACCACAGGTCGTGACGCTGCGCGAGGTGCGCGATGACCGCGAGCTCGGCGTCATTCAACACGACTCCGCTCGGATTATTCGGACTCGCCCAGAGAATCGCCCGGGTGTGCGGCCCGATCAGCTGCTCGAGCGCTGCCACATCGGGACGGCACTGCGCGCTGGCCGGCACCTGTACCAGCCGCGCTCCGGAGATCTCGATGGTGGCCGGATAGGTGGGATAGAGCGGCTCGAAGGTCACCACCTCGTCACCCGGCCCCGCCAGGCACAACGAGCTCACGAAGAGCGCACTCTGTGCACCGGCGAGGTATACGACGTTCTCCGGGCCGACCAGCTGACCGGAGCGTTGCGTGTGTGCACGCGCGATCGCCTGGCGCAGGGCGAGCCGGCCTGCAGCCGGCACATAGTGGGTATCGCCGGCGCGCAGCTGGGCGATGGCGCGCTCGATCACCGGCGCGGGCGTATCAAGGTCGGGATCACCCACGCTCAGAATGATGACGTCTTCGCCGCGCTCCTGCGCTGCTACCGCCTCGTAGTGCGTACGCCACGCGGAGGCGCCCTCACCGCGCACGCGATCGACCAGTGCCGAGAATCTCACTTGGTTACTGTGCCGCGGCGGGTGCTAACATTTCAAGAGCATGAGCGCGGCTTCCTGGACAGTTGGTCGCTACGTGGTCGAGACACTGGCCGCGAATGGCATCGACACCGTATTCGGCATTCCGGGGGTCCACAACATCGAGTTGTATCGCGGGCTCGAGCGCGCGCCGCTACGGCACGTGCTGGTGCGGCACGAGCAGAATGCCGTGTTTGCAGCCGACGGTTATGCCCGCGCGAGTGGTCGGCCCGCGGCCGCGTTCGTCATTTCCGGGCCAGGACTCACCAACGCTCTGACCGCGCTCGCGCAGGCCTGGTCAGATTCGGTGCCGGTGCTGCTCGTGGCGAGCGCGCCGGTGCGCGCTTCACTCGGGCGCGCCTGGGGCGTACTGCACGAGCTCCCCGATCAGCGCGCGCTCGTGGCCGGGGTGAGCGCCTTCGCGGGCAGCGCACGCAGCGACACCGAGCTGCATGAGCAGCTGCGTGCGGTATTCGCTGCATTGCGCCGCCCGCGGCCACGGCCGGCGTACGTGGACATTCCGCTCGATCTGCTCGGGGCACCGACCGCGCTGCGCGCGGAGGTTTTCGCGGCTCCGGCGCCAGCACCGGCCGCACCGCGGGATGGCATGCGTGAAGCGCACCGGCTGCTCAGCCAGGCGCGCCGGCCTTTGTTCATTGCCGGGGGTGGCGCACGCGCCGCCGGTGCAGCGTTGCGGGAGCTGGTCGAGGCACACGACGCTTACCTGGTGAGCACGGTCGCGGGCAAAGGCGTGCTCGCCGAGAGTCATCCGGCGAGTCTCGGCGTGAGTCTTCCATACGCCCCGACGCAGGAGTTGGTTGCAGCCGCCGATGTGGTG
Source organism: Gammaproteobacteria bacterium (assembly GCA_019242385.1). Classification (GTDB taxonomy): domain Bacteria; phylum Pseudomonadota; class Gammaproteobacteria; order Steroidobacterales; family Steroidobacteraceae; genus 13-2-20CM-66-19. The sequence goes on from JAFAVO010000246.1 coordinate 6,435, forward strand.
GTGGCAGCCGGCACCGAGCTCTCCGAGACCGACATCTACACCACGACACGCCTGCCAATGAATGGGCGCCTGGTGCGCATCGACGTCGATGAGCAGAAGCTCGAGGACCACTACGAGGCTGCCCTGAAGCTGCATGGCGATGCGGCCGCCACCCTGCAACAGCTCGCATCTCACGCGGAGCTCGGCGCGCGCCGCGGCTGGCGCACGGCCGCAGGCACTGGCGCCATGCTCCGGGCGCGGATCGACGCGCAGCGCGAGGGGAATTGGCAGCCCGCGCTGGCCGTGCTGCGCGCGCTGCGCGCGGCTCTCCCGGCCGATGGCGTCGTGTTCACCGACATGACGCAGATTGCATACCTCGGTAACTACGCGTTTCCGGCCGAGCGCGCCGGCGGGTGGTTCCACCCTTCCGGCTACGGCGCCCTCGGTTACGCCCTGCCAGCTGCGATCGGCGCGCGCATTGCGCAGCCGCAGCGCCCGGTCGTGGCGCTCGCCGGAGACTTCGGCGCGCAATTCACCTTTCAGGACCTCACGACTGCCGTGGAGCTGGAGCTGACCCTACCTTTCATAATCTGGAACAACGACGCATTGGGTCAGATCCGCGATGACATGGTTGCCGCAGGGATCGCGCCGGTCGGTGTGGTGGCGCGCAATCCCAATTTCGTGGGACTCGCTCACGCCTGCGGCGCAGCGGGAACGTGCGTGCCGGATGCGGCGTCGCTCGAGGCAGAGCTCGGCGCCGCGCTGGCTCGCCGCGGCCCGACGCTTATCGAGGTGAAGGCGCCCGATTTCCGCGCGCAATGACCTCGGTGGCGTGAAGGCTGCACTTCCCGCCCCGGTGCGTGTAGGATCGCGTAGGACCCTACTTACACACCCTCTGGGGGATGGCGTACGATACATAAGCTCCAGACCCGGTACTGTGCGCACACACCGTCAGAACCCCATTGAGGAGGCTCGATGGCGAAGGTACTGATCGCCGACGACCACGCCATGATTCGTGCGGGACTGCGCCGCTGGCTCGAGCAGGACCGTTCGGTCGAGGCCGTGGCCGAGGCCAGCAGCGGAGCCGAGACTCTGCAACAGCTGCGCGATGGGTCATGGGACCTCGTCGTGCTCGATATCAACATGCCGGACCGCAGCGGTATCGACATCCTGCGGCACATCCGCTCGGGTCACCCGCAGACGCGAGTGCTGGTGATCAGCGGCTTTTCCGAGAAGCAGTACGCCATTTATGCGCTGCGGGCCGGTGCCTCGGGTTATCTCGCCAAGGACCAGGCTCCGGAGGAGTTCATGCGCGCCGTCCATACGGTGCTGGCGGGACGGCGCTTCGCCAGCGCGGCGCTCACGGAGATGCTGGTCAACGCCCTCGATGAGCCGGCCGACCGCCCGCTGCATGCCTCGCTGTCGCAACGCGAGTTCCAGATCCTGTGCAAGCTCGCGGTGGGACGCAGCGTGTCCGAGATTGCCCAGGAACTGTGCATCAGCGTGAAGACGGTGAGCACCTACCGGGCACGGGTGCTCGAGAAAATGCACCTGGAGACCAACGCCGACCTCACCACCTACGCCTTGCGCAATGGACTCGTGCAGTAGCTGGAACGTAGCCAGTCAGCATGCACTGACAGGTCCAGACGGTAGCTCCCGGCATCGCCCGCAGACCCGGCCGGTATACTCGCGCTTGGTGGTAGCGGCGTGGGGTTAAAGCGGCCGGCTGCCGAACAACACCTAACGGCGGCGGCGAGATGACGAACAGCGCTTCACTGCGGGTCTTGCGGGTCTTGTTGGCCGAGGATTCCTCGCTCCTCGCGGCCCGCCTGACCGAGCTCATCGGGCGTCTGCCCGATGTCGAGCTGATCGGCACGGTCGATTGCGAAGAGGACACGCTGAGCCACGTTGCTGCCGATACTCCCGACGTGCTGATCCTCGACCTGCACCTGCGCAGTGGATCGGGGTTCGGAGTACTGCGTGCGCTGGCCGGGCATTCACGCCCCAGGACCACGGCGGCGGCGACTGGTACGGCGCGTCGGCCCAAGATCGTGATCCTCACCAATTTCGGGCTTCCCGAATACCGGCGGGAAGCCGAGGCGTTCGGCGTCGAGGCCTTTCTCGACAAATCCCGCGACTACTTCCGGCTGCCGTCTCTGCTCACTGATTTCGCGCGCGATCGAACCGAGCAGCCTCACTAGGC
>JAFAVO010000028.1 GCA_019242385.1 Gammaproteobacteria bacterium
GGCACCCTTCTGCCTGCTGGATGAGGTCGACGCACCGCTCGATGAGCACAACGTCGGCCGCTTCTGCGATATCGTCCGCGAGATGTCGAGCCGGGTGCAGTTCGTGTTCATCACTCACAACAAGGGGACCATGGAGCTCGCCTCGCAGCTGATCGGTGTGACCATGAACGAGCCGGGAGTCTCGCGCCTCGTGACCGTCGATGTGGATGAGGCCGTGCGGCTCGCGGCCGTATGAGCGGATGATCGGCTCATGATGTCCGAGCTGCGCTGGGCGCTGCTGATCCTCGGCGTGCTGTTCATCGTGGCGCTCACCTTCTGGGAACGGCGGCGACCCCGCCAGGCGAGCGGCACGCTCGAGCGCACAGGGCTTAGGGATGGCGGCTCGGAGCCGCCGCCGCGCATGGTGCGCGGGCCGCCACTCACGCTCCCGGAGGTGCGGGTGCGCGAGCCGGTGGCGGCGGCGGAGCTGCCAGTCCTCGACACGCGGGATGAGCCGGAGCTGCCGGTGCTCGAGCCGGCGGTGCACGAGCGGCACGAGCTCCATGAGATGCCGGATGCTCCTGCGCCGGTGTACGCCGAGGAGCCACCGCCTGAGGAGCCAGCCCTCGAGGTGGCGGCGACCCCCGAGGACGAGGACACCGTGGATGACATTCCGGCTCTCGTCCTCGACGAGGAGGCCGCTGCGCGCGACTCAGCCGCGCTCAATGCCGAGGCGCCCGCGCGTGGCGGTGAGGAGCTGCCGGGGCTCGCCGCACCCGGGGCGCCGGTGGTCGAGTGGCCGGCAGAGCACGAGCGCCGCATCCTCGCGTTGCGCCTGGTCGCGCCACAGCCTGAGCGCTTCGCCGGCCGCTCGCTCCGCCAGGCGCTCGCCGCCGAAGGGTTTCTCCTCGGGCAGTTCGCCATCTTCCACAAACCGGACGATGAGCGGCGCGCGCTGCTGTCTGCCGCCAGTCTGACGCGGCCTGGCACGTTCGATATGGACACCATGGATTCGCAGCACTACGGCGGACTGTCGCTGTTTGCGGTGCTGCCGGGCCCGAAGCCCGCGCGCCAGCTCTTCGATGAGCTCGTGTTCGCGGCGCGCAATCTCAACGAGCGCCTGCACGGTGTGCTGCAGGATGAGCAGGGGACTCCGCTGACGCCGGCGCGCATCGAGCAGTTGCGCGAGCAGCTGCGCGCCGGAGCCGCCAATTGACAGACGCGGCGGCTGCGCGCGTCGCGCAGCTGCGAGCGGAGATTGCGCAGCACGACTACCGCTACTACGTGCTCGACGATCCGCTGGTCTCCGACGCCGAGTACGACCGTCTAATGCAGGAGCTGCGGGCGCTCGAGGCTGCGCATCCGGCGCTCGTCAGCGCCGACTCGCCCACCCAACGCGTCTCCGGCACTCCGCGCGCAGGCTTCGGCGAGGTCGTGCACCAGGTGCCGATGCTCTCGCTCGACAACGCCTTCAGCGAGGACGACGTGCGCGGCTTCGATCGGCGCATCCACGAGCGCCTCGGCCGCAGCGGCGAGCTCGATTACGTGGCGGAGCCGAAGCTCGATGGGCTGGCGGTGAGCGTGATCTACCGCGCCGGCCGGCTCGAGCGCGCGGCCACGCGCGGCGATGGCATCACCGGGGAGGATGTCACGGCGAACGTGCGCACCATTCGCGCGGTGCCGCAGCGGCTACGCGGGACCTCGCCCGCCACCTTCGAGGCGCGCGGTGAGGTGTTCATGACCCTGGCGGGCTTTGCGCGCATGAACGAGCTCGCGCGCGCGCGCGGCGAGAAGGTGTTCGTCAACCCGCGCAATGCGGCGGCCGGGAGCCTGCGTCAGCTCGATGCGCGCATCACCGCCGCACGGCCGCTGAGCGCTTTTTTCTATGGCATCGGCGTGCTCGAGGGCGCAGCGGCGCCCGCGCGGCAGCGCGAGCTTCTCTACCTGCTGCGCTCGCTCGGGCTGCCGGTGTCGCCCGAGACGCGCACGGTACGCGGGGTGGAGGGCTGCCTCGAGTATTACCGCGAGATCGGCGCGCGCCGCAGCTCGCTCCCGTACCAGATCGATGGCGTGGTCTACAAGCTCGACTCGCGCGCCGATCAGGACCGGCTCGGATTCATCTCGCGCGCACCCCGCTGGGCGATCGCGCACAAGTTCCCGCCCGATGAGGCCTTCACGGTGGTGCGCGACATCGGCTTCCAGGTCGGGCGCACGGGCGCGCTCACTCCGGTGGCCCGCCTCGAGCCGGTGTTCGTCAGCGGCGTGACCGTCAGCAGCGTGACGCTGCACAACATCGATGAGGTGCATCGCAAGGACGTGCGGGTCGGCGACACGGTGGTGGTGCGCCGTGCGGGCGATGTGATCCCGGAGGTGGTGAGCGTGGTGCTGGACAAGCGCCCGCCCGGCACGCAGCCGCTCGAGCTGCCCGAGCGTTGCCCGGTGTGTCACTCGCAGGTGCTGCGTGCGGCCGGCGAGGCGGTGGCGCGCTGTACCGGAGGGTTCACCTGCCGTGCCCAGCGCCAGGAGTCGCTGCGCCACTTCGCCAGCCGCCGCGCGCTCGACATCGAAGGACTCGGCGACAAGCTCATCGAGCAGCTCGTCGAGCGCGATGCCGTGCGTACGCCGGCTGATCTCTACTCCCTCACCACCGCGCAGCTTGCCGAGCTCGACCGCATGGCAGAGAAGTCGGCCGCTAATCTGATCGCGGCCATCGACCGCAGCCGTCGCACCACACTGCCGCGCCTGCTCTACGGGCTCGGCATCCGCGAAGTGGGTGAGGCCACGGCGCTGGCGCTGGCACGCCACTTCGGCTCGCTCGAGCGACTGATGGAGTCCGACGAGACCGCCATTCAGCAGGTGCCGGACGTCGGGCCGGTGGTGGCCGCGCACGTCGCCGCTTTCTTCGCTTCAGAGGATCATCGGCGCGTCATCGAGGCGTTACGTGCGCAGGGTGTCAGCTGGCCCGACATGCCGGCAGCTTCTGCCGGCGGGCACAGCCTTAGCGGGCGCACCTTCGTCATCACCGGAACGCTCGCGGCGATGACGCGCGAGCAGGCGCAGGAGGCGCTCAGTGCCCGCGGCGCCAAGGTCGCGGCCAGTGTCTCGAAGAAGACGAGCTTCGTGGTCGCCGGCAGTGAGGCAGGCTCGAAGCTCGCGCGCGCGCGCGAGCTGGGGCTGCCGGTGCTCGATGAGCAGGAATTTCTCGCGCTGCTCGAGCGCGAGAAACCGCCCTGAGCGCGCAGCTCCAGACAGGCACGAGCGACAGCGGCGACTGTCACGCCGCCGCTGCCGACTCGCGCGGACTCAGTCCTTCTGCGGAGTGCCGGCCGGTGGCGGTGCGGGCGCAGCCGGCGGTGGCGTTGGCGCAGCGCCCGGTGCAGCAGGCGGGGCGCCTGCAGCCGGAGGCTTCGGCGCCGGCGGCGTGGCACCCGGTGCGGCCGGTGCGGCGCCCGTCGTCTTGTCGAGGGACTTCTCGACCTTTGCGTTGCGCAGCAGCTCATCCTGGTACAAGCGGAACTTCTTCCCCTGCACCACCTGCACGAGCCGCTGCCGCACCTGATCGAAGGGCGGCGGAGTGACCTCGCGCGTCTCGAGCAGCTGAATCACGTGCCAGCCGTACTGAGTCTGCACCGGCTTGCGAGTGAACTCGCCCGGCTTGAGCGCCATCACGGCGCCGGCAAACTCCGGCACCATGCGGCTCGGCGTGAACCAGCCGAGATCGCCGCCGTTGCTCTTGGAGGAATCCATCGACTCGGACTTGGCGAGTGCGTCGAACTTCTCACCCTTCTCGAGCCGGTCGATGATCTTCTGCGCGAACTGCTCGGTCGCCACCAGGATGTGGCGGGCGTGGTATTCGGTCTTCGGCATCGCAGCGAGCTGCGTCTCGTACTCGGCGCGCAGCTCCTGCTCGGTCGGCTGCCGGTCCTTCAGGTAACGCTCCTGTACCGCCTGCTCGAGCACGTTCAGCCGTGCGAGCTGCAGCATGAAGGCCGCATCGCCGCTCTTGTCGAGACCCTCCTTGACAGCCTGCTCGGCGACCACCTGGGCGCGGATCAGGTTGTCGAGCGCCACATTGCGTTGCTCGGCGGGAATATCCGCGGGGGATTTTCCGCCGGTCACGCCCTTGATGTAGAAGTCATAGAAGTTCTGCGTGATCGGCGTCCCGTTCACGGTGGCGACCGGCGGGGAGTTGTCGCTCACGCCGGTGCCCCCAGTCTTGGGCTGGCAGGCGGCGAGCGCGGCGAGCGTTGCAAGGAGAAGCAGGAGTCGCGAATGATTCATACGGGTTTCCGTGGTTGCCTTGGGCAGAGATTTGAGAACACGATGAGCTGAGAGCCCGCTGTCGGGATTGTCAGGTTCTTGTCGCAGGCTCAGGCCGGCTCCTCGGGGGTGCGGGCCACGATGTTGAGTGCATGTATCGAGCCGCTCAGCAGCGGTGCCACCGCCGCATAAACCAGGCGGTGCCGCTCGAGCGAAGAGCGGCCGCGGAAAGCTTCGGCGACGACCTTGACGCGGTAGTGACCGCCGCTGCGCGCACCCGGGTGGCCAGCGTGCGCGGCGCTGTCGTCGGCGATCTCGAGGGTGCTCGGCGCAAAAGCCTGCTCGAGCGCGCTGCGCAGCTGCGCCATCACCAGCTGGTTCATCGCGGCGTATCGGAGGCGGGCGCAGATGCGGGCAGCTCGCCTGCGCTGCGGCTCAACCACAGCATCTGCAGCGCCATGAAGACGAAGGTGAGGAGCGCCAGCCCGAAGAGCTTGAAATACACCCAGGTGCGCTCGCTCGCGCCGTACGCGACCGCGAGGTTGAGCCCACCGAGCAGCAGGTAGAACAGGGCCGAGCATACGTTCATCAGCCGCCACTGCCGCTCGCTCACCGCGGCGCGGCCCGCCAGCGCCGGCTCGAGGAAGCGTTGCGTCAGCGTGCGCTCGCCGATCCAGAAGCTTCCCACGAAGGCGATGCTCACCAGCCAGAAAAGCACCGTCGGCTTCCACTGGATGAACAGGCGGTTGTGCAGCAGCAGGGTCGCCGACCCGAGCAGCAGCACCAGCAGTGCCGAGAGCGCGTGCAGCGGTGGAATGCGTCGCAGTCGCAGCCAGTCGAAAGCGAGCAGTGCCAGCATGGCGAGCATCAGCACGCCGGTCGCGGCGTACAGCCCGCGCAGCGAATAGGTCACGAAGAACGCCACGAGCGGCGCAAACTCGGCAAGAGCCTGCATGGGAGCGCTGGAACCTGAAGAGTGAACCGTATAAGCGGCAGAGGGCCGCGTATATTGTCACGCGGCGCGGCCGCCTGCCACGGGTTTTCACTTGGCCGAGTATCTCGAGTTGCATCCACTCAACCCGCAGCCGCGCCTGGTCCGCCGGGCTGCCGAGGTGGTGCGCGCCGGGGGGCTCATCGCCTACCCGACGGACTCCTGCTACGCACTCGGCTGGCACATGGGAGACAAACACGCCCTGGAGCGTGTGCGGCGCATCCGCCAGGCCGACCGTCATCACCACTTCACGTTGGTCTGTGCGAACCTTGCGCAGATCGGCCGCTTCGCCCGGATCGAGACCTGGCAGTTCCGCATGCTGCGCACGTGCCTGCCAGGTCCCTATACGTTCCTGCTGCGGGCAACGCGCGCGACGCCCCGGCGTCTGCAACACGAGCGGCGGCGCACCATCGGCGTACGCATCCCCGATCACCCGGTGCCGCGGCTGCTGCTCGCAGAGCTCGGCGAGCCGCTCATGAGCTCGACGCTGCTGTTGCCGGCGGATGAGCGGCCGCTCACCGCTGGCCGTGAGATCGAGACGCGTCTCGGCCACGACATCGACGCCGTGCTCGATGGTGGCGACTGTGGCATCGAGCCGACGACCGTGGTCGACCTGTCGGTCACGCCACCGCTCATCGTCCGCGAGGGCAAGGGCGCGCTCGGTCCGATCATGGGCCGTGCGCTATAATTCGGCTCGTGAGTCATTCCCGCATTGCACGCACGTGAGTTCCCCCGCGCCGGCGCGGC
>JAFAVO010000340.1 GCA_019242385.1 Gammaproteobacteria bacterium
ATGGTCCTGAGGATGGAGACGAACATGCGACGCGCCCTCGTATGCGCTGCGACCACGGTGCTGACTGCCGTTCCGAGCTTCGCTGCCCTGCCGCTGGGCACGCACGCCCCGGACATCAACACTCAGGCGACACTGGCGGGCAAGGAGTTCAAATTCTCGCTCGCCGAGGCGCTCAAGAAGGGACCGGTGGTGCTCTACTTCTATCCGGCCGCGTTCACTCCGGGGTGCACGACCGAGGCGCACCTGTTTGCCGAGGCGACCCCGCAGTTCCAGGCGCTCGGCGCCACGGTGATCGGTGTATCGCACGATCCGATCGAGAAGCTCGATCGATTCTCCGTGAGCGAGTGCCGTAACAAGTTTGCGGTCGCCTCGGACGCGGACGGCAGCATCATGAAAGCCTACGACTCCGTGCTCGAGGCACACCCCGAGTACGCTAATCGCACCTCCTACGTGATCGCCCCGAGCGGCGAGATCATCTACTCCTACACCGCCATGAGTCCCGACAAGCACGTGGACAACACCATGGCTGCGGTGAAGAAGTGGCAGGACGAGCACAAGAAGAGCTGAAGCAAAGCCGCGACGGTTCGCGCGCAAGCTGGGCCGTGAACTGCGGCGGAGCCGCGGCAGCGGAATAGTCCGACAGGGGATCGCAAGATACGCCGTCCAGCGGAGCAGGCGGGTTTGCGCGATAATGCGCACACGGGCTGGGTGTGGTTCAATCCATGCTATTGGACGCGCCTGAAGCCCGAGGACGAAGGAGGACGCTATGAACGGACGAGACACACGGCCGCTCGCCATTGGACTTGCCGGCGGGGCGGTTGCGCTGCTGATGACCGCGGGTGAGGCTCGCGCGGCGACTTGCCCGGCGATCGATCCGCTGTCGGTAGTGGCAGCTCCGGGCTTCTCGTGCACGCTCGGTGACAAGGTGTTCAGCGACTTTTCGTTCTCGACAAATCTGTCGACGAACGTGCTGTTCAACATCAACCCGCTCACCGGCGACGACGTGGTGACCTTCAGCAGGGGTGGCACTCTCTACAACACCGGCGCCAACAAGTTCGATTACATGATCTCCGTGGCTGCCGGAGCTCCGGCGGGCACGACCATCGTCGAGCACACTCTCGGCGTCGATGTCTCCACCGCGACTCCGCCATCGACGATCACCGACCACTTCAAGGGTGACAACTCCGGCAACCACGTGATCACCGCGACCAACGGCGGCACCTTCGCCGTGCCGACCCTGCCTGGGGACACCAGCCAGATGGTCATGATCACGGCCACGCAACCTGCCAAAGCCCAGCTGAACTCGATCAGCAACGATTTCGCGCAGGTGATGGAGACCTCGGTCCCTGAGCCTGCGAGTCTCTCGCTGTTTGGTCTCGGCCTTCTTGGCCTCGGGCTCGCGCGTCGCCGCCGCAAGTGATGCGGTAGCAGAGGGCCTCCGGCGGCGCCCCTCGCGGGCGCCGCTTCGTTTTCAGGCGAGGTCGGCGAGCACCGCGGGCACGTGGCGCCGCAGCAGCAGATTGCGAGCTTCCCATTGCTGCTGGGGCGGTAGCTCGATGAGGAAGCTGACCTCGCCTCCGGCGAGGAGCGCAATCGGCACCCCGTCGCGGTAGAGCAGACGGTTGCCGCTGAGTGAGGGCAGGCGCGCACCCGGAGTGAGAATTCCGGCGAGGTTCAGCGGGTCGGAGCCCGAGAGCGAGACGTAATGACCTTCCTGCGGCCGACGGCGTGCCTCGCGCAGCAGCCCGATCGCCTCGGGCGCCGCGTATTGCTCGCCGCTGAAGCCGGCGACGAAGCGCCCGCCGCGGATCTCGCCGCGCGCCTCGAGCCGGCGGCAGCACGTGAGCAGATCGCGCCACGGCGGCAGCCAGGCCGCCTCGCGCGCGAGCAACCGCCAGAACAGCACGCCCCAGCGCCGCAGCAGCGTGCGCACCAGATGCTCGATAGTCTCATCGGCCAGCGCGCGTGCCGCGGCGTCCGCATTGCCGAGGCCACCCTCAACGGCGGCCGCTGGCCGCACGACTCGTGACCAGCGGCCGGCGGCGTCCATGCCGAATAGCGCGATGCGCCTGCGACGCCGGCCGCCGACGGCCGGCCGGCGGCGGTCCTGTGGTACGAGCAGCGCCCGCAGCCCAGCGAAGCTGTCGGAGTTGACCAGGCCGAGCGCGACCAGCTCCGCGAGCGCCTCCTCCGCCTGCGCGGGCAGCAAGGCGCTGCCGGAGGCGATCTCATCGAAGAAGGAGGCGCCGTGGGCGCTCAGATAGCCCGCTACGCGCTGGGCGGCCGCGGAGAGGTGCACGGGCTCAGCCCCCCCTGTCAGCGTGGACCACAGGCGCAGATTGCGGCGCGCCAGCAGCACGATCGGCGTTGCGCGCACCGGCGCCGCGGCCCGCTCCGGATCGCTGCGCCGCGAGGCGAGCCGCATCCACAGGAAACGTCCCGCGAGACACTGCTCATCGAGCCACGCCGGCTCGTATTCGCTGATGCGGCTCGGCAGGATCTCGGTCTCCCAGGCGCTCGCGGCCGCCTCGAACCCCTCGAGCTGTGCGAGGATGGCGCCTACGGCATCGGGTCCCTCCATG
>JAFAVO010000359.1 GCA_019242385.1 Gammaproteobacteria bacterium
CTCCTCAGTCAGAGTCTTCGGTGCCGCCCCACCTTGAGCGCGCTCGAGCCAGACGATGTTTCCTTTCTGATCGAGCCCGAGCTCATAGGCAACTCCCGGCACCACCTCATCGAAGCTGCGCGAAAGCGCGCCGGCGAGCTCCGCCGAATTGATCGCCAGGCCGAGCTCGGTATTGAGATTCGCAGATCGCGGATCGAAGTTGAAGGAGCCCACATAGATCTGCGCGCGGTCGAGCGCGAAGGTCTTGGCATGCAGACTGGTGTCGGTGTGCCCCGCCTGCTGCGCGTGCCCGGCGCTCGCGCGCTTGAGCTCGAACAGATCGATGCCCGATTCCAGAAGCGCCTTGCGGTAACTGCGGTACGCGGCGCACGCGGCATCGACATCGGCGGACTCTGCGCCGTTCGTCAGGACGCGGATGCGCACACCCCGTTGCGCGAGCCCGACCAGCATGTCGCGCCCGATGGGACGTGGGACGAAGAACGGCGAAACGATCAGGAACTCGCTCGACAGTCGATGCTGGAGATCCTGTTCGAACTGGCGGGTCAGATCGGCGCCGCGCGCGTCCCTGCCGAGTCCCTTGGCTGGATCATCCACCACCAGATGGGTGGGCGCCCAGATGAGAGGCAGCCCACCGGCGGCGAGATCGCGAGCAACTGGACTTTCGCGTAGGGCAGCGATGTAGCGCTCCGCTCCGGGCGCAGCGCGCGCCCGGTCACCGAGCGAGTCGAGACGCGCGCGATCGGCCGGGTCGGCCGCCTCGAGCAGCAGTGACGCGGGATAGCTCGAGTCGCTGCGCCAGAACTCATCGAAGGAGCGCGCCACGTCCGCGACGACCTTGCCGATGGCCAGCACGTCGAGATCGACGTAGCCGAGTCCCTCGCCCGCCTGGAAATACTCATCGGCAATGTTGCGGCCGCCGATGATGGTGACGACTCCATCGACGGTCAGGGACTTGTTGTGCATGCGTCGATTCAACCGCGAGAACTCCGTCAGGTAGGCCACGGCCCGGAAGCTGCGCTGGGCGAAGGGGTTGAAGAGCCGTATCTCCACGTTCGGATGAGCGCCGAGTGCCGCCAGCACGCTGTCCAGACCTCCGCGGGTCGTCAGGTCATCGAGCAACAGACGTACGCGCACTCCGCGGTCGGCCGCGCGCCGCAACGCATCGAACATCAGGTCCCCGGTCGTGTCGTCGTGCCAGATGTAATACTGGACGTCGATCGAGCTCGTGGCCGCGTTCACCAGCGCCACGCGCGCCGCGAACGCACCCGGGCCGTCCATGAGCGGATAAATCCCGGTGAGCTCCGGGTGCTTCGCAGCGAGTGGGTCGATCGCCGCACGCAATGTGCTCCCCGGCAGCCCCTCGATCGCATGACTCGAGCTGCGCATCGCGAGCGGGGGGAGCGAGGCGCAGCCGGCAACGACTGTGGCGACGAGCAGCACGGCCAGTTTTCCTTTAGGCTTCATCGATGTTCGTCGCACGCTGCGTGCTCTGCCTGGTGGCGATGGCTGCCGCGGCCGTCGGCGCGCCGCCTGCGCCGGCTTCGGCGCCGAACCGTGAGCAGCTGCCCGCGAGCACTGCGGTCATCGATGGAAGCATTCAGGTTCCGGGGCTTCACCAGCAGGTGCGTGTGCAGCGGGATCGCTGGGGCGTCGCGCACATCTACGCAAGTGATCAGCACGATCTGTTCTTTGCTCAGGGCTTCGTCACTGCGCAGGACCGACTTTTCCAGATGGAGCTGTGGAAGCGTGCGGGCCAGGGTCGGCTTGCCGAGATCCTCGGCCCCATGGCCGTGCAGCGCGACATCAACGCCCGACGCCTCAGGTATCGCGGCGACATGCTGCAGGAGTATCGCAGCTACGCATCCGATACGCTGGCGATCCTGCAGGCGTTCACCGCCGGGATCAACGCCTACATCGAGGCCTCGAGACGCGCGGGCCGCTCGCGCTTACCCGTCGAGTTCCGCCTCGCCGGATTCGAGCCCGAGCCCTGGAAGCCGGAAGACTGCCTGAACCGCCTGGCAGCCTATGCCATGATGGGCAATGCCTCCGATGAGCTGCTGCACGCGCAGCTGGTGAGCTTGCTCGGCCCGAGCAGGGCGGCGGAGTTGGTTCGTTTCGATCCTGCCGCGCGGCTCGATGCCGCGCCCGGCCTCGACCTTTCGGGGCTCTCTCCGGCGCTGCTCGATGACATCGTCGGCTCCGACCGTCGCATTCCGTTTCCCGCGACCTCGCTCCAGGAGAGCAACAACTGGACCATTTCCGGGGCACTCACTGCGAGCGGCCGCCCGCTGCTCGCCAACGATCCTCATCGCGTCATTGCACAACCTTCGCTGCGCTACATCGTCCATCTGGTCGCACCCGGTTGGAACGTGATCGGTGCCGTGGAGCCGGCGTTGCCGGGGGTCGCCGCCGGCCACAATGAGCACATCGCCTGGGGCTTCACCATCTTCGGACTGGACCAGCAGGATCTGTACATCGAGAGATTGAACCCGGCCGATGCCGGCCTGTACCAGGGCGCGCATGGCTGGTCCGCGCTGCGCGAGGAGCGAGTGACCATCCGCGTGCGCGGGGGAGCCGATGTACCGGCGGTGCTCCACTTCACGCAGCACGGCCCGGTGGTTTGGGAAGATGGTCGGCGCGCGGTCGCGTTACGCTGGGTCGGCGCGGAGCCGGGCACTGCAGGCTACCTGGGCGCGCTCAGCGTCGATCGCGCGCGCAACTGGCAGGAGTTCGAGCGGGCCATGCCGCGCTGGAAGGTGCCGCCCGAGAACATCGTATATGCGGACGACGCAGGCAATATCGGCGAGCATTCGACCGGACTCGCACCGTTGCGGCCGAATTTCAACGGACTTCTGCCCCTGCCCGCCGATGGGCAGTTCGAGTGGGCCGGATTCGTACCCAACGCGGCGCTGCCGCACAGTTACAACCCCGCCGCGGGCTTCATCGCCACCGCAAACCAGAAGACCATTCCGGACCATTATCCTTATGCAGTAGGTTTCCAGTGGTCTCCGCCTTCCCGTTTCGACCGTATCCGGGAGGTTCTCGAGTCGGCGAAGCGCGCGCAGCACAAGCTCACCGTCGCCGACATGGAAGCGCTGCAGCTCGACGTCGTGTCACTCGTCGCGCGCGATCTGCAGGCGCTGCTACGGCAGGCCGTGTCGGCTGCACCTGCGGGTGCCGATGCGCCCACGGACCTGCTGCTCAAGTGGGACTGTGCGCTGCGCGCCGACTCAGCGGCCGCCGCGTTGTACGAGCTCTGGACCCTGCAGCTGCGCGAGGCCGTCACGCGCCTCGCGGTTCCGCAAGCCGCGCAAAGTGCCATGCCGAGCTGGCCGCTGTACCAGGTGGCGCTGGAGCTGTTGCAGCCGCGCCCCGCGGTCTTCGGTGCTGCAGCCCCTGCCGCTCGCGATGCACTGCTGCACGCAACGCTGCAGGCTGCTTACGCGCAATTGCGCTCCCGGCAAGGCTCCGACCCGGCGCGCTGGTCATGGGGGGCACTGCACAAGGCATTCTTTCGCCATGCACTCGATGGCGCGCCGGATGGTGCGGCTCTGCTCGACCGCGGGCCCGTGGAGCGGTCGGGCGATGGAGATGTGGTGCAGGCGACCGAGTATGACGAGCGCTCGCTGGAGCAGACCGCCGGCGCCAGCTATCGCCAGATCTTCGACCTCGCCGACTGGGACAATTCGGTTGCGATCAACGTGCCCGGGCAGAGCGGAGAGCCCGGCAGCAAGCACTACGATGACCTGCTGCCGCTATGGAGCGCCGGTCAGTATTTTCCGTTGCGGTATTCCAGGTCTGCGGTCGATGCAGTCACCACCGATGTCTTGATCCTGCAGCCATGAGCCTCACGATGCGCCGGTGAGGTCGTGCCAGAAGACAATCGCCAGATAACCGAGCAGCGTGGCGACCGTAGCTCCGATGTCGACGACCAGAAATTCCATAACTCACCCCACCCAATGTTGAACGCCGCGCAGTCTATGCGCGGCCGCTCGCCGCAGCAGCCCTCGGCAGAGGTATGGGTTGGATGAGGGACGGGGGTGCACCTCGTACCTACTTCGGGGTGTTCCCGCCGCGCGACGAATGTTTCGGCAACATGACGACGCCCGGGGGATGGCGCCGCGCCGGAACGCGTAGATAAGTTAAGTCGCGCAAGCGCTTGTAGGAGAAAGAAAACTCCAGCTGTCCCTTGCGGCAATTCTCCGGACCTTTTCTAATCGCGCTCACGGTGGCGCGGCCCAGGAATCAATGCACGCCCACCCGGTCAATCCGCTGCCATAAGCGGACAGGGATGAATCCAGGGGTCAAGATCGTTGCGCAGAACCACCGCGGGTAGACGCTCCCGTTTCTCTGTTCTCGGGCTTCTGCTCCTCGCAGCGGCAACTTACCCAGCCCAACCCAGCTCCGCTCCAGCGGGATTCATCGACACCGCGGTGAGCCGGCCCGACGGGCGCCCATGGGAAAGTGCGACAGGAGTTGCCTTTGCCGGGGACGGCCGCATGTTCGTATGGGAGCGCACCGGGCGGGTGTGGCTCCTGGCGGGCGCAGCAACCCGGCGCGAGCCGCTGATCGACATCAGTGACGAGGTCAGCACAGTCGGAGCACTCGGGCTGACGGGTCTTGCGCTCGACCCTCAATTCGCCCGCAACGGCTACCTTTATCTCTTCTATGCCGTCGACGCACAACACCTTGTGAACTGCAAAGCACCGGTGTCGGGCGCCACGGTGTGCCGCGGCGCTGAAAATGCGCCTCAACACGCCACCGGCGGTGCGACCG